>CALKAN010000192.1 GCA_937983035.1 uncultured Paenibacillaceae bacterium
AACCCAAATGCAAGCTTCCCGCCAATATCCGAGCACGTGCACATTTTCAAACAGATGATGAACACGGCAGCCGATAAAGATGCCGACATCCCAATCCGCGCCATAGTTTGTCGGTGAAGGATCTGAACGGTCAAAATCAAGGAATACCGTAAAATCGCGCAGCACGACATTTTCAGCCTGAATGTTGATCGCAACTGACAAAGGAGGGTCCGGCGGATCAGCGGCGCTTCCGCGGTAATTGACCCTCGTCCGCACTCTCTTTTGACCAGTTCCTTTGACTAAAAAACCGCTGATCTGCTCATACTCAGTCAGCGCGCGGTCCGAATAACCGCTGCCGGCTCCGATCCCTTCGATAACGAGCGGCTTCTTAATTTCGATTTCACCGCTGATCACCGCAATGCCCGGTATGATGACCTTCGCTTGATTTTGTTCCGCATGCCTGATGATTGCTCTTACCGCCTCAGTGTCATCCGTTGCCCCGTCTACTTTCGCTCCGATCAACGGCGCGGGCGGATGCTGCAAGTTAATCGCCCTGCCAGCCATGTTGCTGATCGCAGCTTCCATCTCCCGGGAATGGGAGGCAAGCTGAGAACCATGTTCGCCCAATTGTCTCCACGTTTCGTTTATCGCCCGAACGAGGTTCGATTGATCGCTTGTTTCCAGCTCGGATAAGTCACCGACCTTTTCATGCGGATTGTTGCTGGCTGCGTCTGAATCGTCAACGTTTAAGGCATGGACAATCCCGCCGGTAGCGATTAAAGCGCTAGTGACACCCAGCGCCTTGAGCAAATTTCTGCGGCTCAATTTCTTTTCATCATCCATTGACGAACTTTCAGTCTGCTCGGCACGCTTTTCGTCGTTCATCCTTGCGCCTCTCCTTGAAATTATTGTATCTACGTCTTTACTTGCCGCTGCCATCGCAGCATTAATCTTTATGTTCAATCTCTTTCACTTCTTGAGTCATCTGCGCCAATTCGCGCGTTCCTTTTTTAAATTCGCTGAGCGTCTGGCCAATCGCGCGCCCAAGTTCCGGCAATTTAGAAGGACCAAACAAGATCAGCGCCAATACAATAATGATGACCATGCCGCCGATGCCGATATTTGCAATCATCATCCATCCCTCCCCCATGCTCATTAGAAAAATTTGGCTGTTGCCAAAATCATATCATGTGCGTGAAGCGTTTTCAATAGTTGCGGACATCCGCGGCCGGCAAGCAAATGACGTCACTTTCTGCATGAATGTTTCGCGCTTGAACGGTCACGAATGTCCTCCATCGATCTGTAATTTTAAAATTGCATTGCTCCGGTACGCATTTGCACACTTGCTGCATTTGCTGGATGAAAGCAAATGTTAAGCAAGTTGAAGTTCAGGATAAACAGATTGCAGCTCTTTCCATTCAATTCGACGGATCCTCAAGCGGTTTAAACACCCGTTGTCAGCTTCCGTACCTGCGCAATAACCTAGCAGCATCGCTTCTTCCGTAAAATAAATCGCAGTATAGCAGCAGCCGTTTTTATCTTCTTCTGTTTCAAAATAGAGCCAATTTCCCCATGTCTTCCCTTCATCTTTGCTGATGGAGCCAACTAACGGCGTCCGCCCGTTCGTCATCGGTGCAGGATTTCGCGTTTGGTAGTTTGGAATCGGGTTCCACACGGCGAACAACTCTCCGGAGGGAAGTCTTTTCATCGATAACGGCGAGTCTGGCGAAGAAAATACGGAAACGGACGGCTTCGACCAAGTTTCGCCGCCGTCGAGCGAAAAAGACTCATATTGGCGGCCCAAATCTGTGCGATGCCATGACCAGATCGTTCCGTCTTTGAGCTCAATCACTCCAGGCTCCAACAGCCCTCTTCGAGTTCCCGGCTCATCCAGCACGACCGGATTTCTCGCTTCTTGCCACGTCTTTCCGTCATCATCAGAATAGAAAAAATAACCCGTGCCGCGTGAATCAAACGAATGCCAGTGCGTTTTGCTCTCCCCGCGCATGCGGTGGTAAGCTGCCGGCACCAACAGACGGCCGCTCGACAAACGGATGACCCGGTCGTTGTTCGTCACAAAATATCCGGGCGCCGGCAGGCAGCAAATCGCTTCTCCCCATGTTTTGCCTTCATCGGATGATCTGCGCAAATGCAGCCGGGTGTCATGCCAGCCATGCCGAATAAGGTAAAACAAACCGATGTCTCCATTGGCCATGCGCATCAGCGAAACGCTCATAATGTTCATCGCTTGATGCTCATCCGGCGACGCCAAAACTTGTTCATCTGACCAGGTGCGGCCGTCGTCATTGGACCAGCGCCCTGCGATGCATGCCGCGGCATCATCATTGCCGCTGTCTCCAGTATAACGGCTGTAGGCAAACAAGATCCGCCCGTCTTTCAGCTTCAGGAAAGCGCCTTCGCTGTTGCGGGGGTTTCCCGCAGAAGGAGCCAAATCAAATACGACTGTGCCGATTTTTTGGTTCATCTTCTCCAACCTCCACATGAATCGTTATTGTTCAAAATGAATTTGCAGCAAGCACTCTTTTCGGTAATCTTTCGCTTCATGTTATTTTTTGAAATGTTTGTGCAATGTTTTTTTCGCTGAATGAAATGTTAACGCTTGTAAATTTGAAATTGGGAAATGGCAGTTTCAATTTGTTGATGGATCGATATTACCTGCTCATGCTGCGCGCTCGACAATCGCTGCAGCGGCTTCCTTACATTCCCGCATTCTACGCCCCTTCGTCTCAGCAGTTCCTTCAAAGCGTCATAAATCGGCAGCTTCAGCAGCTTAGCCACGACGTCATTAATCGCGTGCTGCACTTTGCCGGCTTCGGCAATGTTCCCTTCTTGAATGCACTTTTCCAAATAAACATACAATTCCGGCATTACGCTGTACGTGCCGCCGATACCCGCATCGGCTCCCATCACCCGGCCGGCCAAATATTGCTCATCTGGACCGTTAAACATGAGGAAATTTTCTCCGCCCGCAGCTTTAAATTGCTGCAGTTCAAACGTGCTTAACGATGAGCATTTCACGCCGATAACATGTTCGCTTTCCAACATCGTTTGCAACAGTTCCACGGACAAATGAAATCCGGTCGTAGACGGAATATGGTATATGATAAACGGCATCTGTGCTCTGTCAACGATCTCCAGCCAATGTTCAGCTGCAGCTTCATTGCTGCAATGATAATAAAATGGCGGAACGGCTGAGATGGCATCCGCGCCTTCCGCCTTTGCATGAAGCGCCAATTCAACGCTTTCTCTTGTCGACATCGCCCCGATGTGAGCGATGACCGGCACTTGTCCAGCAGCTTCCTCTATGACTGCGGCCAGCATCGCCTTCCTTTCCTCCGGCTGTTGCAGCAACCCTTCCCCCGTGCTTCCGCCCACGTACAGCCCGCCGACTCCGCGGTCAATCAGATAACGAGTCAGCTTTTTTGCCGCGGCAGCGCTTACGTTTCCTTCGGAATCATAACAAGAATTCATCGCGGGAATAACACCTTTGAATTTGCTTAAATTTGTTTTGTTCATCTGTTCAGTTATGCCTCCTTTTTTCAGTGCCGTTCATTCAACTGCATGCTGTCAAGCGGCATGCATTTCGCTTCATAAGGCTTAAAACGCAATATTCATAATCAATTAATGTTCGCTTCTGACGCGATCATGTACAGAGGATCCCCGATCGATACCGCCGGGCGTCCTGCAAGCATCACCACGATGCCGTCTCGATCCGCATGCACTTGCTGCACCGCAGCTCCTGTGAAATCGAAGATCGCTCCGATCGGATCCCCTTTCTGAACACGGCTCTTCAAA
>CALKAN010000193.1 GCA_937983035.1 uncultured Paenibacillaceae bacterium
TGCATATCTGCATGCCACGTTGTCGCTTGCACGGACAGGCCATAATTTTCTTTAAAATAAAGCATGAGCCGGTTTTGGTCGAAGATCAGCGCCTGTTCAGACGGCTTCGTTTCTTTTTGCCTGGAGGCTGTTTTTCTGTGCATAGAAGAATCAATCATTTCAAAGTGCGGCGGTTCCCACATGCCAGCCAACAGCCCTGTTTCCGGGCGACGGCGCAGCAGCACGCATCCTTCATGCTGCCCCTGTCCTTCAGCTAATAAAACGAGCCGGTATTCGGGACGGGGAGGCCTTGCTTTCGTTTTAACAGGCAGTGATTCTTCTTTCCCTTCTTGATAAGCGCCGCAGTACTCCATGACCGGACATTGCCCGCATTGCGGCGATCTCGGCGTGCAGACGACCGCGCCCAATTCCATCAACGCTTGGTTGAATGAGCCGGCATCTTTGCGCGGAATGATTTCTCTCACGATATTTTCCATATGTACGCGCGTGCTGCTTTTGGCAATATCTTTTTCAATTAGAAAATACCGCGACATCACCCGCAGCACATTGCCGTCAACCGCAGGCTCTGGCTTGTTGAAAGCGATGCTTAATACAGCTCCTGCCGTGTAAGGGCCTACTCCTTTCAACGTTCGAAACGATTCCGGCTGATCGGGCACTTTAGAATTGTACTTTGCTTTCACTTCTTTAACAGCGGCATGCAAATTTCGAGCTCTCGAATAATAGCCTAATCCTTCCCAGCTCTTCAACACTTCTTCCTCGGGTGCCTCCGCTAATGCATCCAATGTTGGAAATTTGCTTAAAAACCGCTCATAATAAGGAATCACCGTATCGACTCTCGTTTGTTGAAGCATAATTTCTGAAACCCAAATTTTATAAGGATCTCGCGTTTTTCGCCAAGGCAAATCTCTTTTATTCTCTGCATACCATTGCAGCAGCTGCTCAACAAAATATTGTTTTTGCCGCTTGCTCTCCACTCCGCTCGCTCCCTTTAACGATATATATGTATTGTTCGACAACAGCAAAATCTCTTCTGCCATCTGTATTGTATCATAACACGCCTGTTCTGAGCGCTGGCAGCTGACTCCAAACAGATCTCATCAAGCGCCTCAACAACAACTCAACCCATCTGCAAATCACAACAAAAGCGAAAGATCAAAAATATACATACCAGCGAAAACACGCCAACGAAAAAGCAAAATAGACAACAAAAAAAGAAAGTGCCCTAAAAGCACTTTCAATTCATGAAATATGGCAGCTTTTTAACCCTAACCCTTATGAAACTCCATCATCAATGAAACGCTTGATAATCATCCAGACAGTTGATCAACATCGAAACTCCTGATCAAGCATCGCGGCAAACATAAGAACACAAGACTTATCACGCAAACGATCAGCAAGATAAACAAATGAGCATTGCCTTGTCGTCACGGCAATTGATAGCTCACGGCAGTCTTCCAGCCTTGAA
>CALKAN010000194.1 GCA_937983035.1 uncultured Paenibacillaceae bacterium
TATTATTTTTCACCATCATTATATAAAACGTTTACAAAAATGACAATCCCTTTTTTTAAACATTTTTAAATCAATTTTAACCAGCAGACAAAGATTGCTGATGGATCAAACATTGATTAAACAACATAAAAATGAACCAGGCCGTAAAAAAGTACTTGAACATTATGTTTTCAATAGGTACTATAATAAATAAAGCAAAAATTGCATTGTCGAAATGAATGATCAACACCAGATGTACATATTCGTTTCATCTCCGCACCAAGATTTGCCGCATATCGTTTTCTTTATGCTTGAAAGCGTTGTAACTGCCTTTCTAAAAAAGACATCCGTGCTTTCCATGAAATTTCACAAATAACAGCTTTGCATCATTTTTTTACGCATTGAAATGTAACCGCTTTAAAACATCCGTTTTTGAATCATCTTTGTTTCACGGAACCTCTAGTCAAGCTGC
Organism: uncultured Paenibacillaceae bacterium; assembly: GCA_937983035.1. GTDB lineage: Bacteria > Bacillota > Bacilli > Paenibacillales > CALAME01 > CALKAN01. The sequence continues at coordinate 452 of CALKAN010000194.1, forward strand.
ACCCATATAATACGTTAACGAGTTTTGCCAATGATTACTACGTTGAAGGGGTGATGCCTGAAAGAAAACTGACAAAACAATCTAAAGGAGCATGAACGGTGCACCGGGCGCGCCATTTGCTCAATTAATGAAAGCGTTTTAATCCATAGTTTGCATTTTTTGTCAAACCAATTTCGCCCGCATACAAAGGAGGTATTACTATTGTACAAAAAAATCAAAACAATCATCATCTTTCTTTCCATTATGCTGATCGCAGGATTCATCGCCGGCTGCAGTCAAGAAACGAGCTCCGGTACTCAAACACCAGCTCAAACGCCTCCAGCTGCCAATAATGATTCCAACAATGACAATAACGACGGCTCCAATGAGGAAGCAGACATCAGTTATACCGGAGGCCCTGCCACGGTAACTATTGTAGATGTGAATTCAGGCATTCGCGCGAATGAAGATTGGGTGGAGAACTTTTTTGTCAATCCAGTCAAAAAACAATACCCGGAAATTGAAGTCGTCATGGCGCAAGATTCCGTGCAAAACTTAATTACTGCAGGATCTCCGCCGGATCTAGTCTTAGTGAGCAATCCCGGTTTGCATAACATTGTTGAATTAGAATTGCCGGAAGATCTAACCGAAATGATTACTAAATACAACATCAACCTGGATCGATTCGATCAGGCCGTTGTGAATGAAATCCGCAGACTGAGCAATGATACGATGTTCTACGGCATCCCGTTCTCCATGAACTACGGCGCGATGCTTTATAACAAAGATATATTTGACCGTTTCGGCGTGGAGTATCCGCCAGACGGCATGGATTGGGACGAAACGTACGAATTGGCTCGCCAGCTGACGCGAGTGGATGAAGGCGTGCAATATATCGGCATCTTGCCGCCAACGATCACCGAGTCGCTTCGACAATTTACGGTGCCTGTCGTCAATCCGGAAACGAATCAAGCAGAATTGACGACACCGAAGCATGTGGAAGTGTTCTCTTTAGTGCAGAAATTTTACTCGATCCCCGGCTACATGCAAGGACAAACATACGCTCTGCATCAAAATATGTTTTACGGCGACCAAGTCATTGCCATGTATCCGTGGTGGCTGGCGGCTATGAACTCCAGCTTGCGCAATGACGGCGTTCACGAAACGTTCAACTGGGATCTGACCACATTTCCTGTCATCCCGGGTACAAACATCGGCAAACAAGTGGACTTCCACATGGCGGTCGTGAACAAAAACAGTCCGAACAAAGAAGCCGCCTACCAAGTCGTGCTTAACCTCATTTCGGATGAAGTGCAGACAGGACTCAGCCGCGTAGGGCGCATCAGTCCGGTGGTGGATGACAATATCCGGGGACAGTTTGCCGCAGAAAGCAACATTTTCGAAGGAAAGAACGTGCAAGCGATTTTCACGGTGCAAGCTGCACCTATGCCTTATATTTCTAAATTCAACTCCCAAATCGAATCCATGCTGCACAATGAGACCATGAGAGCGATCATGGTAGACAATGTAGACATCAACACCGCTTTGCGCCAAGCTGAAGAAAAAGCCAACCGGGAAATCATTATCGAAGATTAATCACACCCGCGCATATGCCGCAAAGGGGCTTCCGTTCGAAGAACGGCGGTCCCTGTCCGCAAAATTCCATCCAAAAAGATGAAACAATGGACCAAATCTCCATTCCGAAACGTGATCATGCACACTTTTTTTGATCTAGTCATATGAAAAATGATGCATTTCATCACAATGCGCTTCCAATGAACCTTCCATGCCTGCCTTTCATTGCCGCATTTATTGCCGCACGATTTCTCCCATGTACATGTCGCTGTCATGCAGTCCCAAACATTCATTGGCACACGGGTCGTAATGCCTTTATTCCGTTCATCATATCTATGATTAAGATTACTTTTTACAAAGGAGTGTGGTGAATAATGATTCGCCTGAAAAAATGGATGCTTGCAATTGTTCTTCTCTTAGCATTTACTGTCTTGGCTGCCTGTTCTGATTCCAATGACGGTTCTGCAGACGCAACCGCGCCCCCTTCTGAAGACAATGACACCCCCGCTTATACTGGCGGTGAAGCCACGATCATGATTGCCGATGTCAACACAGGCATCGCAACGAACAAAGAATGGGTGGAACAATTTTTTATTCAACCCGTGCAAGAAAAATTCCCCGAAATTACCGTGACGATGGCTCCGGATTCGGTGCAAAACATGATCAAAGCCGGCACGCCTCCGGACATCGTCTTAGTCAGCAATCCTTACCTCCACGATTATGTCGAATTGGACTTGCCTGAAGACCTCACCGAAATGATTTCCAAATATAATGTTGACCTTGGCGCATTCGAGCAAGTCGTCATCGAAGAAATTCGCCGGTTGAGCGACGGCGGCATATACGGACTTCCATTTTCCATGAATTATGGAACGACCATTTATAACAAAGATATCTTTGACCGCTTTGGCGTGGAATATCCGAAAGACGGCATGACATGGGATGAGCATTATGAATTAGCAAGGTCGCTGACCCGGGTAGACGATGGCGTACAGTATTACGGTTTGCGCGTTCCCGGCTTGTCAGAATGGCTCCGACAATATACGGTTCCCATCGTCAACCCGGAAACGAATCAAGCCGAACTGACGACCCAAGCATTCATCGATGTCGTTGCGATGCTGACGAAATTTTATACGATCCCGGGTTATACGAAAGACGGCAACATCGGTCCGACGGGAGATCCATTTTTTAAAGAACAAAACACGGCCATGAATCCGACTTGGATCGCCGCCGGATTGAACGGTTTAAAAAATGACAACGCGTATGAATTGTTTAATTGGGATTTGACGACTTTCCCCACTTTGCCGGACAAACCGAATGTCGGGAAACAAGTAGACTTTCATATGGCTGTCGTCAACAAAGCGAGCCCGAATCGAGAAGCGGCTTATCAACTGGTGCTGAGCATCATTTCAGAGGAAGTGCAGTCCGGACTGAGCCGCGTCGGCCGCCTCACCCCATTGAACAATGAGCATATCCGCGGTTTATTCGGATCTGATACGAACATTTTTGAAGGAAAAAATCTGCAAGGCGTCTTCTCCGTAGAGCCGGCTCCTATGCCCTATATTTCCAAGTTCAACTCTCAAATCGAAGGCATGCTGAACGGAGAAACGATGCGCAAAATCGTCATTGACCAAGTCGACATCAACTCCGCGCTTCGAGAAGCCGAAGAAAGGGCAAACACCGAATTCATTATCGAAGATTAAAAACAAAACGTCTGCATGCTGGAAACAGCAGCAAAAAAGGACGGTCTCGTTCAGCTTGGCATCTGCTTGGAGACCGTCCTTTGTTTCGTTATTCTGTTGGGATGCCGTCCAGCCATTCGGCCACTAATTCCGGATGATTGTCAATAAACTCTTGAGCCACCTCTTTCGGATCCCTGTCATCAACATACACTTTCGGCATCATTTCATCGAGCATGTCATACGTCTCGTAATATTGTTCCAGCACTTTGTACGCTCTTGGCGCGTCTTCCTTCAATCCTTTGCGCGCAACGGTGTAAATCTGATCCCCTTCGCCGCCGTAAATGCCTTTCGGATCTTCAAGCATTTTCAAATCCATGTCTCCAAAAGCCCAGTGCGGCATCCACAGCGGAACGATGATCGGCTCTTTTTTCTCATAAGCTGATTTCAGTTCCGTCAGCATCGCTGTCTCAGAAGAAGTCACTAATGTCCATTGATCAAGCCCATACGCTTCCAGCGCTTTTCGAGTATTCTCCATAATGCCTGCGCCGCCGTCAATGCCTATAATTTTCCACCCCACTGCGTCGCCGAATTGTTTGTTCGTTTTTAAATCTTCCATCGAATTGATGTCCGTCACATAACTTGGAACGGTTAATGCCAACGGCGCCCGATCCAGCACTTGATTTACCTTCACCAGATCATCTTCATACTCTTCCCAATAAGAAGCATGCGTTGCGGGCAGCCATGCCGATGTGTGAAAATCTGCAGATCCGCTGGCTACGCTGGAATACATCGGTCCGGCTTCAACTTGCCTTACATCCACATTGTAGCCGACTTTCTCCAGCAAGATCGCCAGCATATAAGTGCTGATCGTTTCTCTTGCCCATGCAACATAAGGCACGGTCAGATCTTTCTGTCCGATGGCCAGCTCATCTCCGCTGCCTTCGCCGGTT
>CALKAN010000195.1 GCA_937983035.1 uncultured Paenibacillaceae bacterium
TCTATAACTTGTCCAGCATGAACGGCAAGTGTTTCCCATCTGTATTTTCTTTCTTCAGTCATGTTCAAATACCTCCTATGAGTGCTAGCTGCCTAGTATTTTGGGGCTATACTCAAATCATTTTCTTTTAATGTATACCAATTAGGTTGGAATTGTCAATCAAAAAAGAGATTTCTTTGCTGGCATTCAAATTCAGGCCATAAACCGTTCCATCTTGTATGCTTCCCAGTTTGCATGCTTTAAAGTCCTGTTCGCAATAGAGAACATGTTCAAGACCGTCTTTGTATACGAACCTTAACTCAATGGCCGGCTGCACGGGTTCTTCCTCAACGATTTCGGCGGCCTCTTCAATCAATCGGCACAGCGGCTGCAGCTGCTCTTCTGCTGCAAACGCCGGCTTGCTGTCCGGGCGCAGGATTCTTATGCCCGCTGCTTCCAAATCCGAACACGAAGAAGCGAACTGATCTTTTAAGCTTCCATTCAACGTGATCATGTGACGTATATTTTCAAACGTTTTTGCACCGATGCCTTTCACTTGCATCAGTTCCTCCAATGCGGTAAACCCGTCCGGAAGCGATTCGCGAAAAGCGATGATCGCCAATGCTTTGGACGGCCCGATTCCGGGCAATTGCTCCAACTGCTTGCCTTGTGCGCGATTAATATCGACTTTATATTGATGAGGGTCCAGCTCATCCGGCATCACCAGCCAATCTTCCAGCTGCTGATTCAAAGGTACCCAAGCATGATCCGCATCGCTTAGCGTCAATTCCAGCAGCAAGACGCATGCAAGCACAGCAATCATAAAATACAAAAGCAAAATGCGCATTCTTTTGTCTTTCATTTCTTGCTATCCTTTCTCCATCCGGATCAAGATTGTGCACGCTCTCCGATATTTTCGCCGCCTCTGCTTGAATGGAGCTGGAATAATCGTTGTTTGTCTAAAAAATAGGCATCAATTCCCGAGGCTGAGCATACACATATAAGTAGGAATATTTGTATGATAAGCATCCAGGTCGCAGTCAGCATTTGGGAGGGATTTCCATGAAACTCGGATTTATTGGCACGGGCAGTATGGGCAGCCTGCTGATTGACGCATTCATATCCTCCAAAGCTGTTTTACCCGAGGATATATGGGCAAACAATCGCACTTCGTATAAAGTAGAACAATTGCAAAAACGGCATCCGAAATTAAATGCCGCTGAAACGAATGAAGAGGCAGTCTTGAACAGCGATGTCATTTTTCTGTGCGTCAAACCGAAAGAATATCGAAATGTCATTGATCATATTAGAAATGTGGTGCTGCCCGAACAAATTCTCGTATCGATCACCAGTCCCGTCTTAGTCCGACACTTAGAAGAGCTGCTGCCTTGCAAAATTGCCAAAGTCATACCAAGCATCACCAATTTTGCCGGCAACGGTCCTTCTTTATGTATTTTTGGAAAACGAATGACCAAGCAAGACCGAGAACGCTTGGAGCAACTGTTAGAACATATTAGTTGTCCGATTGAAATACCGGAAGAATTTACGCGCGTGTCTTCTGACATTACCAGCTGCGGCCCTGCTTTTTTATGTTACTTTCTGCAGCAGTTTATTGAAGCTGCGCACGAGGAGACAGGAATCGACATCGAAAACGCTACCCGCCTGGCTTCCGAAATGGTGCTTGGAACCGGCAAACTGCTGACTTCCGGCGAATTCACTCCGGAAACGCTGCAAGAACGCGTGCGCGTTCCCGGAGGAATTACTGCAGAAGCCCTTCATCTGATGTCAGATGAATTAAACGGCATGTTTAATCGTTTAATCCATACGACTCACAAGAAATACCAACATGAATTAAGCATGATGGAATCGATGTTTTATTCCACTCGCGTCGACTGATTGGACTCAGACTGACGCAGCCAGCCGGCTGCAATCAGCCGACAACGATATTGACCAGCTTTCCAGGCACGGCAATCACTCTGCGCACCGATTTGCCGGCAATTGCCGTGCTGACCTTCTCCTGCTCCAGCGCCGTCTTCTCCATTTCTTCTTTGGACAAATCTGCCGGCACATGAATCCTTTCTACAATTTTCCCGTTGACTTGAATGACAATTTCAACTTCATCATCTACAACATATGCTTCGTCATATTCTGGCCATGGCTCATAAGTAATCGTCGTCGTTCCGCCGAGTTTCTGCCACAATTCTTCTCCGATGTGCGGCGCGATCGGGGACAGCAATTGAACGAAATCTTTCATCGCCTGCAACGGCAGCGCCTCTTCTTTATAGGCCTCATTGACGAACACCATCATTTGACTGATCGCAGTATTAAAACGCAGCTCCTCATAATCTTCCGAAACTTTCTTGATCGTCTTATGCCACGTTTTCTTAAAGGACGAGCTGCCTTCGCCGGCTCCGATCTTCGCATTCAGTTCCCCGGTGCTCTCATCCACATAGAGCCGCCATACGCGCGTCAAAAACTTATGGATTCCTTCAACGCCGTTCGTATTCCACGGTTTCGTCGCTTCAAGCGGGCCCATGAACATTTCATACATGCGCAGCGTATCAGCGCCGTATTCTTCCACGATATCGTCCGGATTGATGACATTTCCGCGGGATTTGCTCATTTTTTCGTTGTTTGGACCCAAGATCATGCCTTGGTTAACCAGCTTTTGAAACGGTTCTTTCGTCGATACGATGCCGAGATCGTACAATACTTTATGCCAGAAACGAGCATACAGCAAGTGAAGCACCGCGTGTTCCGCTCCGCCGATGTACAAATCAACCGGCAGCCATTTCTCCTGCAATTCCTTCGAACACAATTCCTCATCATTGTGCGGATCAATAAAGCGCAAATAATACCAGCTGCTTCCTGCCCACTGCGGCATCGTGTTCGTTTCTCTTCGCGCAGGCTTTCCTGTTTCGGGATCGACGGTTTCCACCCATTCTTTCACGTTTGCAAGCGGAGATTCGCCCGTTCCAGACGGCTTGATTTGGTCTACGTCCGGCAGCAGAAGCGGCAGATCCTCTTCAGGAACAGGCTTCATCGTGCCGTCTTCCAGATGCAGGATCGGAATCGGCTCACCCCAGTATCGCTGGCGGCTGAACAGCCAATCTCTTAACCGATAAGTCACTTTCCGCTTCCCTTTGCCGTTTTCCTCCAGCCACTGAATCATCGCTTCAATCGCTTCGGCATTGTTCATGCCGTTCAGAAAATCCGAATTGACGTGTTTGCCGTCGCCGGTATAAGCTTCTTTGGAAATATCGCCGCCGGAAACGACTTCAATGACAGGCAGATCATACTGCTTGGCAAATTCCCAGTCACGCTGGTCATGTCCAGGCACCGCCATGATGGCTCCTGTGCCGTACGTTGCCAGCACATAGTCTGCAATCCAGATCGGCACTTTTTGCCCGTTGACGGGGTTGACCGCATAGGCGCCGGTAAACACGCCAGTTTTCGTTTTCGCCAAATCGGTCCGTTCCAGATCGCTTTTGCGCGCGGCCTCTTCTTGATATTTCTTCACTTCTTCTTTCTGCTCCGGCGTTGTAATCTGATCGATCAACGCATGTTCAGGCGCCAGCACGCAATAGGTCGCGCCAAACAACGTGTCCGGACGCGTCGTAAATACTTTAAATCCTTCCAAATCCGGGCGGCCGTCAATTGCAAACGTCACTTCCGCGCCTTCGGATTTCCCAATCCAGTTGCGCTGCATCTCTTTAATGTTTTCCGGCCACTCTAAGTCTTCCAAATTTTCCA
>CALKAN010000196.1 GCA_937983035.1 uncultured Paenibacillaceae bacterium
AGCCGCCGGTGCAGCTTCTTTCGCCCGTACAAGCCGGATAAAACGACTTCCCGCACCGTTGCTGGAAACAGCGGATTGAAAGCATTGCGCTGCGGCACATAACCGATGCGCTCCCAATCTTTAAATTGAGCAATCGGCTGTTGAAACAGCCTGATCTCTCCTTCACTCGGCTTCAGCAAGCCCACCATCATTTTCAGCAAAGTCGATTTGCCGGCGCCGTTGGGGCCGATGACCCCAACGAAATCGCGCTGCAAAACGGACAAATGCAAGTTGTCAATGACTTTCTGGTGATCGTAAGCGAAAGAAACTTGATCAAATTCAATGACCGGATCGTGACAAAATGGTAGGTCGCTCGTTTGTGTTGCCATTGCTCGTCCCCTTGCTTGAATATTTACCTGACGACTGCGCCGTTCGGCATTTCTTTCGGCACTTCCACAACTTTTAACATTTCGCCCTCCGTTGCCGCCAATATCATGCCTTGCGATAATTCGCCGCGCAATTTGACTGGTTTTAAATTGGTCACGCAGACGACTTTCTTTCCTGCAAGCTCTTCCGGGCTGTAATGCTTCGCAATGCCGGAAACGACTTGCCTGCGTTCATTGCCGAGATCAAGCTGCAGCTTCAGCAGCCGATCTGCATTTTTCACCGGTTCGGCGGAAACGATCTCTGCCACTCTCAGCTCCACTTTCGAAAAATCATCAATCGTTATTTCAGGAGCGCCCTCATCCGCTGGATTGCTTTTCGCCTTCGCCGCATCTGATGTTCGCTTGGCGCTCTCATTTTGTTCATCTCCTTCCGATGGAGCAGCCTGCACCGCTTTGCCGCCCATCGCGGTGACGATATATTCCACTTCCTTCTCTACATCCAAACGCGGGAACAGCGGCGCACCGGGATTCGTTTTCGTTCCTTCAGGGATCAGCCCGAACTTGCCGATGCTGTCCCATTCATGAAGCGCCGGCTGGTCTGCTATTCCCAGTTGTTCAAAAATTTTGGCCGGAGATTGCGTCATGAACGGTTGCAGCATAATAGCGGCCGACCGAAGCGACTCTGCCAAGTGAGCCATCACAGAAGCTAACTCGTCTTTGCGGCTTTCGTCTTTGGCCAGCTTCCACGGCTCTGTCAAGTCAATATATTTGTTGGAATGGCTGATCATGCGCCATATGGAAGCAAGCGCAACGGAAAATTGCATGTCATCCATCGCCTGCTCGACTTCCTGTTTCGTGCTTGCGGCTAATTGCTCTAAATATTCATCGTGTTCGGTCACATGTCCTTTGCATGCAGGAACATTTCCGTCGAAATATTTTTGAATCATCGCAATCGTGCGGTTTAACAAGTTGCCCAAATCGTTGGCCAAATCAAAGTTAATGCGCTCCACAAAATTTTCCGGCGTAAATGTGCCGTCTGAACCAAACGGAACTTCACGCAGCAAGTAATAACGAAGCGCATCCAGCCCGTATCGGTCAATCAATGTCACCGGATCGACGACATTCCCTTTTGACTTTGACATTTTGCCGTCTTTCATGAGCAGCCAGCCGTGCGCGAACACTTTTTTAGGCAAAGGCAGACCGAGCGCCATCAGCATGATCGGCCAATAAATCGTATGGAAGCGCACGATCTCCTTTCCGACCAAATGGACGTCCGCCGGCCAGTATCGCTCAAACTTCTCCGGTTGACTGCTGCCGTATCCTAATGCGGTAATATAGTTGGACAAAGCATCGATCCACACGTAAATGACGTGTTTTGGATTCCCAGGCACTTTAATGCCCCAGTCAAACGTCGTGCGAGATATGGCCAAGTCTTCCAGACCCGGCTTAATAAAATTGTTGATCATCTCATTTTTGCGCGAAGCCGGCTGGATAAAATCAGGATTTTCTTCATAATATTGAAGCAGCCTGTCGGCGTATTTGTTCATGCGGAAGAAATAGCTTTCTTCCTGCACCCATTCCACTTCGCGGCCGCAATCCGGACAATTGCCGTCGACCAGTTGACGCTCGAGGAAGAATGATTCGCAAGGCGTGCAATACCATCCTTCATATTGATCCAAATAAATATCCCCTTGCTTAAGAAGCTGATCGAAGATCTTCTCTACGCTTTGCTTGTGACTTTCTTCTGTCGTGCGAATAAAATCATCGTGCGAAATATCGAGCTTCTTCCACAGCTTCTTGATGCCTGCCACAATCTCGTCTACGAAAGCTTGCGGGGACACGCCTTTTTCTTTCGCCTTCCGTTCAATCTTCAATCCGTGCTCATCTGTCCCGGTCAAAAACATGACATCATATCCGCGCAGACGCTTGTAGCGTGCCATCGCATCGCCAGCCACTGTTGTATACGCGTGTCCAATATGTAAGTTATCGCTTGGATAATAAATAGGCGTCGTTAAATAAAACGTCGGTTTCTTTTGTGCTTGATCGCTCATATTTTTCACCTCGTCATCAGTTGAAAATAAAAAAGCCCCCGCCCTTCAATTTGGGACGAGAGTCTTCACTCACGTGTTACCACCCAATTTCCTTCCCGTTCTCACGAACGGAAAGCTCAGCAAGTGAATGGAAACATGAACGGTTTCCATACCGCTTCAATCAGCATGATCACTTCACCGCTAACGCCGGCACATGCGTTGACAACTTGCATCGCACGAGTCATATGCACTCCCGATGCTCGCCGCCAATGCCTCCCGGACCATCTTCTGTCTTTCATCCATACCGGTTCACAGCTGCCCCGGCTCTCTGTGATGGCTTGCAAAGACATACTCATCCGTTCCTTGGCCATGTCGATATTTAATTACTCTGAATATAACGGAAATCGTATTCTCATGTCAAGTTTTGCAAGTCTTAAAAAGTACCGTCAGCCCTTCTTGC
>CALKAN010000197.1 GCA_937983035.1 uncultured Paenibacillaceae bacterium
CGGTTCTACCTGCCCCATACTTTCGAACAATTGAGAAGTATCGGCCATTTTATTGCGTCTTATTTAACTGAACGTTATCCTCGCATGTTTACAACCGAACGCATGAAAAAAGATCGCGGAGATAAAATTTATTTTGACTATTTGCAGCACTGGCCCGGCAAAACGCTGTCCGCGCCTTACACCCCCCGAGCAAGAGAATATGCTCCGGTCTCAACTCCGCTTTTATGGAAAGAACTGTCATCGCCAATTAACCCTGCGGATTATAATTTGCTTAACATTCATGAGCGGTTGCTTGAGCACGGTGATTTGATCGCAAAAGTTCCGGAGCAAAATTTGGATCCCATTCTTCAATTTCTGAAGGAAACGATCCTCTCCTAAATGGCAGCTTAAATTCCAGCGGATGACATTTCGTTGAGCTGCGACTCGCCTTTCAATCGTTCACATAAAATTGGTTGCTGCAAAACCACGCGCAACACTCAGTTCATTTCAACCAATTCCTTTAACAAACAACATTACATCAGCGGCGAAATCATACGGGCTGCGATGCGCAGGCATCGTTGCAGCCTATTTTCACACTCAAATTGTTTCAACTCCATCTCCTTGCTGTCTGATAAATCTTCAAGAAAATGCGACGTTAACTCCGATACAGTTTTTTCATGAAATAACACTGCGCTTAATTCAAAATTCGTAAAAAAACTGCGCCGATCTAAATTTGCCGTGCCAAGAACCGCCAACTTGCCGTCTGCAATCAGCAATTTGGAATGAATGAAGCCTTTCTGATATTGGTATACTTTGCCTCCGGCCTCCAATATTTCTTTCACATAAGAAAGTGTTGCCATATGCACAAGCCGATTATCTGGCAGACCAGGCACAAGTATGCGTACATCGACCCCGCTGTAAGCAGCAATTTTTAAAGCGCTCAACGTCCCTTCATCGGGCAGAAAATACGGAGTAATAATGTACAGTTTATCTTTGGCTTCCATTACCGACTGAAAATACAGTTGAAATAATGCGCTCGTTTTATGATCCGGACCGCATGAAAACATCAAAACCGGGTTGAAGTTGTTCAACTTTTGCTCATGTTCAGCAGTTAAAATGCCCGCAGAAATACTTGAAGAGTCAACATGAAATGGAGCTGAAGACTGTTCATTGCAAAAATCAGCAGAAAATTCAACGGCAAACTGTTTATTAGAGCAATCAGGAGAGACTGGAACTGAAGACTGTTTAAAAGATTCATTGGAAGGCAGTCTCAATGACTCTGCGCTTTCTTTAACATAAGCATCATCATGACGATGAAATTGTGCATCGTTAAGGGGCGGCGAATGGAAGGCAGCAGATGCTTCTTCCTCAATATATTTAGGCGTATTCGCAAAAGACGTTCCCTCCGCGCATTGATCAAGTTCCTGATTGCCTGTAACAAATAACCAATCATTATAAAATATTTGCCTCATGCAAGCAGCGGCTTCCCCGGTCACTCGCATATGCGAATCCTGCCAATGTCCAAGTTTCGGGTCTTTGCCTAAATACTCATCACCGATGTTCATCCCCCCAACGAAGCCTATTTTTCCATCGACAACCACAATTTTTCTATGATTGCGGTAATTGATCTGCTTTTTGAGCACTGCAGGGAGCAGCGGCAGAAATACTCCAACGGCTATTCCTGCTTCTCTCATTTTTTGAAAAAACTGCTGCTTCAAACTCATGCTGCCAATGCCGTCCACTAACATGCGCACTTTCACGCCCTGGCTTGCTTTCTTCATCAACAATTTTTGAAATTTACGTCCTGTTTGATCATCGCGAAAAATATAAAATTGAATCACGATTTCTTGCTTCGCGTTCCCAATCGCTTCCAACATGGCATTATATGCTGAACTTGCGCTCCTATACAAAGTAATGTGGTTGAAATAAGTAACAGAAGCACCATTCAAGCGCTGCAACAATGCCGATAATCTGGGATATTCCCTTAAACGATCGATCAAGATCTGGTTATGCGAAAAGCTGTTTTGCACCGGCAAACGGCGACGATGAAAATGTTCATTCTCCGGCGCATCAAAATTCATTGAACGTTGATTCGCTTCGCTGCGATTGGTCATTGTGCTGCTATTATAATCGTTGTTCTGACTGGCTTGAAAGTTTTTATTCGTCATAAAGTCATTCACCTGGTCATTATGAAGATTTTGATATTTTTGACGGTTTCGGCGGATTTGGCTGCTTTGACGATGTTGACAATTTTGACGGTTTTGACGGTTTCGTCGGTCCAGGCGGTTATGGCGATCTAAGCAGCTTTGGCGGTCCAGGCGGTTTTCTTTCATGCTTTGTTTCGCAGTTGCAGCACCAGTCCTGCTTTTTCGCTTCATGCGGCGATGAACCATGCTGCTGATTTTGTAATTAAAACGTTCGGCCATAAAATAATAAATCACCAGCCCTCCTAACGGAATCAGCAGCAACACAAAAATCCAGGCTGCAGCTTTAGCAGGTTGGCGATATTGTAAAATAAGGACAAGCAGCGTCTGTGCATAGATCAGCAAAAGCAACATTAAAACTGCCAGGCTCATCACCCCCTCACCATCTCCTATGCGGCCTCATCTGGTCTGTTTTTAACATTCAATTCATTGCGAACAATGTCTGTAAAATCACGGGATTGCCTGTGCTGAAACATTGCAGAAATGCCTGAATGAATTCATAAGAATAGTTAGGAACAGGATAAACATAATAAGTAAGAAGCGATGCATGGTCAGCACGATCCATCATCATAAATTCCTTACCATACATCAAATAAGCAGAGGTTCATTTTTATGAGAATGACAACAATCCAAGCATCATCGTTATTATTAGCCAGTTTGCAAGACTTTATAGATCGGTGGAAAGGATTGCTTTCCAAACTGAATTCTCCAGATGATCTGGTCTATTGGCTGCAGCAATACGAAGCGCTGGGTCCAGTGTTCGGTCTTCTTCTTCCTTTTATCGAATCTTTTTTGTTTTTTTTGCCGCTCGTTTTCATTATCATTGCGAATGCCAATGCCTTCGGCACGATGCAAGGGTTTATTTTGTCTTTTGTCGGCATCGTGCTCGGCAACGTCACTGTTTTTGTCATCACCCGAAAATTCAGCGGCCGAATCTCGCAATGGATTCGACGCAAATATAAGCGGAGCCGCGCTTTATTACATTGGATCGAAAAAAGAGGGTTCGCCCCGATCTTTCTTTATTCTTGCATGCCGTTCGCCCCTTCCATTGCAATTAACGTCATTTCAGGCTTGTCTCGCATACCGGTGCGAATTTTTGCTGCGGCAATTTTGCTGGGAAAAGCTTTCGCGGTCTTCATCATCACTTGGATTGGACATGATATCCTGTCACTTTTATACAATCCATGGAAATTAATATTGACCGTCAGTTTGCTTCTTTTGCTTTATGTATTGGGCAGAGTGATCGAACTTCGCCTGAAACCGCAATAACTCGCGGGAAGTATTCCCGCCCCTCTCATATTAAACTCAGATACACATGACGCTAATGCTCATAACATCACCAATTCAGAGCTGTGCTCTAAAAATTGAAGATTCATTCAGTCTTGATCACTGCCGTTTGACTGTTCAAGTTCATCCATGTAAAATAAGAAACAATCACATATTGTTCTTGGCGGAGACGATGAGAAAACCAAGATGCTTAGGACAGCGCAATTGAGAAAGGATATGCTGTCCAACGGATCCATCCGGTTTTTCATCGTTTTTTTGCGCCTAATTTCATAAAGTAAAGGAGAGGAAACATGGGAAACAGAGAAAAAACATGGCTGATGAGATTCGCGCAAGTGTTGCTGCTTTGTGCAATTGTCATCTTTGCAGCTGCATGCGGCGGAACAGATGCTCCATCAGCTGAAACCATTTCACCGGCAGATGCAGAGAACGCGGCGACGGAGACAAATCAAGAAGAGACTGGGGAAACTGAAGAGAAAGAACCTGAACTTCGAACGGCTGAAGTATTCGATCTGGAAAAACATAAAGGTAAATTAACCGTTCGCTATTTCTACATGGAAGGCAAAGAGAAAACCGGGGATTCAATCCTCATCGTTACTCCTGATGATAAAACAATGCTGATTGATGCGGGACTTAAGGAAGGCGGTCAGCAAGTCGTCAAATATTTAAAAAATATGGGCATTGACCGGCTGGATGTCATATTAAACACGCATCCTCACATTGACCATCTCGGAGGATTTCCAACCATTATTCAAAATTTTGAAATCGGCGAAGCATACATGATTAACCATCCGTATCCATCGTCGAATTCTTATAACAATTTCATAAGCGCAATGAAGAGAAAGAAGATCACGCCTGTCTATTTGGAAGAAGGCGACTCTTTTCAATTAGGCGAGCACATCCACATCGATGTGCTGAATCCTGCGAAAGGAGAACTGCCTGACGCGATCCAATCGTATGAGGCAAGGGCGATCAATCAATTTTCCATGGTTTTTAAATTAACTTATGAGGACACAAGTTTCTTATTTACAGGAGACATTTATGTCGAAAGAGAAAGAGAGCTTGTAAAAAAATACGGGGATCTCCTGAAAGCAGACATGGTTCATGCACCGCACCACGGTTCAAATACATCCTCGTCCAGTGAGTTCGTGCAAGCCGTTTCTGCCAAAGTTGCCGTCATGAGCACAAATAAGTTTGAAAGCATGAAAAATATGAATCGTTACGAAGCATACGGTGCATCAGTCTATTCTCAACAACTTCACGGCAACATATTGATCATTTCAGACGGCAAGGAATTAGAGGTGGTGACCGAAAAAGACTGGGAGAATCCGTTAAAATAGGAAATTTTGCTGAATTTCGCATTCCATGTTGCGATTTTAACAATGAAAAGGTATAATAAATGCAAGGGTAGAGTCCAGGAGAACCCATCAGCAAAATAGCAATGTGAAAAATGTACATTCTATTTGTTGGTGGGTTTTTTTATTTTTTCTAAAGGCAAGGTTCAGTGGAATGGAAAGCTTCGAGAGTCATTTGGGATGTAATGTGCAGCCGAGAATGACTTCGGCTAAAAACGAATTTAAACAAATGAAAGGGGATTTAAATCATCATGTTAAGAAAAAAATTAATGATCATGCTGGTGCTAATCCTGTCTGCAGGATTGATTGCAGCTTGCGGCAGCAGCAATGAAAAAGAAAACAAAGCACCAAACAGTTTAGAAGGGAGCAATGAAGAAGCAGTTCCAGAAGAAAATGTACAGCTTGAAGAACAATTTGAAGATGTGACGATCACGTTCGGCATTCGTGAAAGCTACTTCAACGCTGAAGAATTCCAGCGTTACATTGCTGAACCGACGAAAGAAATGTATCCACACATTACAGTTGAACCAATTTGGATCAATCAACCTGACTATTCCCTGGACAACTTGATCGTAACAGGCCAATTGCCGGACATCGTTGCCGGAAACACAGTGTCGTTAGCAGCTACGAAAGCATACGGTTTCCACATGGACATCACAGAACTGATTGAAAAGCATCAATTCGACCTTGACCGCCTGAAGCCGTTTGTCATCGATGCGATGAAGAAAGTGAACGGCACTGATTATTTGATCGGCTTCCCGTACACCATGCATTTTAACGCCCTGTATTACAACAAAGATATTTTTGATCGATTCGGAGTCGATTATCCAACAGACGGCATGACTTGGTTTGAAGTGATTGAACTGGCTAAACAGGTCACACGGATGGATGAGGGCATTCAATATCGCGGATTAGAGCCTGATTCCGTATATCGCGCCGGATCCCATCTTTCCTTGCCTGTAATCGATCCGGAAACAGACAAATCTCTCATCAATACAGATGAATGGGCTAGAGTTTACAGCATGGTCAAATCCATTTATGATATTCCCGGAAACGGAACGGTTCAAGTTTACAGCGCCGGCGCCCGCGCATTTACTGAAGGCAATTTGGCCATGCTCGCACAGCTGAACATTTTCGGATTTATCGAAGAAGTCAAAGATGAGTTTACAAACTGGGATATGGTCAGCTATCCTGTATGGCCGGAAGCCCCGACAGCAGGCACTCAAATCGATGCGCACTTGGCTATGATCACTTCCACAAGCAAAAATAAAGACGACGCATTCCGGGTATTGGAAGCCGTATTGTCTGACGAAGCACAGATGAGAATGGCCAAATATGCTCGTCTCGGCGTGTTAAAAGGAGAACAGTTTCAAGACAATTTCGGAACAGCTTACGATTTCTTGGAAGGTAAAAATTTAGCGGCTGTCTTTAAAACAGAACCTGCCGTGCCGACAGAAACACCTTCCATTTATTTCAACCTGAGCGAAATCACCAACTCGATGAGAACGATCGTCGAGGAAAACTTGGACATAAACACAGCGCTGCGTCAACTGGAAGAACAAATGAACCAGCGGATTGCAGAAGAGAAGATGGCCAACAACTAATCCGTTCATGAGAGGCAAGCTGACAATGACAATCTATTTCCTTCGCTGAACACAAACTGCAAATTTCAACCGAAGGCCTTAAAACGATCGATTTCATCAAGCTCAATTGATCGTTTCTAAGATCAGTCGGAATTAAACAGACAACATGATGGCAAAGAAACGAAAATGGTAATTCATAAACTTCAGTCAAAGGTAAAGATGTAAAATCGAAGATCACCAAGCCAAAGGGAAAGGTCAAAAAAAGGCGAAAGGTCAAAAAAAGCGAAACTTCCTGGTCTATCAGGAAGTTTCGCTTTTTCAAGCCAGTTTTGTTCTTTGAATGAATTAGAAAATTAGATTTCTGCTTCTCACATCAGCTCTTCAATCACTTTCTTCAATCTGCCGGGATAATCTGTAATGATGCCGTCTAATCGTTTGGCAATGGCTTGCCGCATCTGTTCTTCCTCATTTACGGTATACGTATAGACAGGCATCCCTTCTTTCTCAGCCTGAGCTGCTTCTTCAGCTGTGATCCACTTCATCATCGGATGCAGCGAATATACTTCTACTCCCAACAGTTTGCTGTAACCGACCGGATCAACCATGTTGTTGGAATACAGCAAACCGATGCGCAGACGCGGATCGATCAACTTCATGTGCTTCATGCACTTATGATCGAACGAAGACAAGACGAAGCGCTCATCAAATCTGTAGGAACGAATCACTTTCAACAACGGCTCAACAATAGCCCCGTCATAAAACTCTTTCACTTCAATGTTGACTAAATAATGATCTGGGAGCAAATCAAGCACTTCTTCCAATGTCGGGATTTTTTCCCCGGAAAACGATTCATGGTACCAGCTGCCTGCATCTAATTTGCGTATTTGATCTAAAGTCATTTGTCGAATGATGCCAGTGCCGTTCGTCGTTCGATCAACAGTTCTGTCGTGGCAAACGACGATATGATTGTCTAACGTAAGATGAATGTCCAGTTCTACTCCATCGCTTCCTTGCTGCACCGCTAATTGAAAAGCGGCCAGCGTATTTTCAGGCGCATCTGCTTTCGCTCCTCTGTGGGCAAGGATCAACGGCCTTTTTATCGGCAGTTCCATTTTTCATTTTTCACTCCTCGGCATATTTAGGCGTGTTTTTCGATGCGTGCATTTTTCTCCACTGCACCAGCCTCAATGTTCGCAAATTTGGTCATCGCTTCAACTACCCCGTCTCCATAGCCGTTTGCACAAATGTAGTCCGCATGTGCTTTTAATTCATCTGGACTGTTCGCAACGGCAACCCCCACACCTGCATATTGGATCATATCCAAATCGTTCATTTGATTTCCAATCGCCATCACTTGGTCTTTCTTCATTTGCAGCTCTGCCATAAGATGCAGCATAGCTGTCCCCTTGCTTTGGTTTCCAGGAATAATTTCCAGGAAATCATGTTCGGATTGAAAAGCCGCATAACGATTCGGCCAGCGGGCTGCATAAGAAGACCATAAAGGTTTTATCACCTCCATATCCCCAATCAGCAGGATTTTATGAATATCATCTTGCGGAAGCTCATCAGGACTTCCTGCAATATGACATTTAATCTTTTCTTTCTCTTCGAAACGCTTGACCGCATCGGCAAATCGAATCGCATCAATCCGATGTTCCCTGAATACGAGCACCGTAATCCCCAGTTCATCCGCTGCGTGAATCAAATCTTGCAAATCACGGATAGGCAAATGATCTGCTTTTAAGATTTTTTCCTTTTCAGCAATGACAGAACCGTTGCAGCATATAAAAGGGATCTGAATGCCAAGTTTCTCCGCAAGCGGTTTAACGGTTAAGAAAGGCCGGCCTGTCGCAAATGTAAACAAGCCTCCCTTTTCAGTAAATTCTTGTACTGCTTCACATACTTGCGGTGTTAATCGATGGCTGTCCGAAAGCAAGGTGCCATCCAAATCACTGACGATTAAGCGAACCGGTTGCAATGTAGTCTCCTCCACCCTTATTTCGGGCTGTTCAGGCTTTCTCTCCAGACTCCACCTTCAACGCCGAGCTTTTTTCTTCCATGTATTGAAAATATTCAAACTAATCATCCATGAAATCAAAACCAATATTCCGTGTTTCCAATCGATACATAATCTGCTCCCGCTTGCACGGCAGCTTCAATCTCTTCTATATGTTTGATTAGTCCGCCGACAATGAGCGGCCTGTCGATCTTGCTCTTCATGTCCGAAATGACGCGAGGCATCAGCCCCGGCATCAATTCAACCTCATCCGGCGCACTGGAAGAAATCATCTTCACTCCGGTTTCCAGCGCATTCGTATCGATGGCAAATATGCGCTGAATCGTTTTTAAATTCGCATTTTTGGCAGCTACAATCATGTTGCTTTTTGTAGAAATGATGCCGTCTGCTTTAAATTCCTCCGCCAAAAATTGAACGGCCGGAGCGTCTCTTCCAAGCCCTTTTACCATCTCAGCGTGAACATATACGATTTTTCCCCGATCATGAAGACGCTCAATGATTTCTTTCAAATTCATAATGTTGCCGGACATTAAGTTCACCCGGGAAACTCTGGACTCCAGCGCTGGCTTAATCTGATCATCTTTCGTCACGGAAGCGATAATATGATTCACAATCACATCTTTTTCCCTCCTGTGTCCTCCTGTTTATTTTTGCGTATCGTTAAGACCGTTGAATCCACTGCCAGCACATCCTCAAGCCGGGCAATTTGCTCGATCAGCTTTAGCAGCTTATCCGTTCTCCGAACTTTCAATGTAAAACGGATCTTTAATATTTTTTCCTGCTTCCCGTTTAGTTCCGCGCTTTCTTCAGACTCCATGACGAGTGATTGAACTGGAAATCCTTCATCACGAAACCGAGCAATAATATGACCAAAATTATCTGGACGATCTAACAATTCCAACGTAATTTCATTCTTTTTTGCTTTGCGCAAAAATTGCTGCTCCCAACGATTCAACAGAAACAAGCTGATAAGAACCAATGCCGTAGCCAGAGTTGCGCCATAATAGAACCCGGCACCGACACAAAGTCCAATTGCTGCAACAACCCATAAAGACGCAGCTGTCGTCAAACCGCTTACAGTTGAACCATTCCGAATGATCGTGCCCGCACCCAGAAATCCGATCCCGCTGATCACTTGCGCCGCCAAGCGAGCCGGGTCTACGCGAACATTCTCTTCATATGCAAATTCACTGAAACCGTAAATGGATAGGAGCATGATGGAAGCAGAACCGATGCAGACCAATATATGCGTTCGAAAACCGGCCGATCGATTGCTCCACTCCCTTTCCAGCCCGATCAACCCTCCGAGCACAACTGCAAAAATGAGGCGGATTGTAATTTCAATAAAACTGATTTCCCAAACTTCCGGATTAAATTTAATCATGGCAACAACTCCTTTGTTCATCCTATCAAATTAGATGCTTGGCAAGCGCCGTTATATAAAAAAAGACAACGAAAAACCCGCGCCTGACCAGGGAAAAGTGGAATTTGCCTTGTTCCCTTAAGCAACAAAGCCACCTCGTTCCATCAACATTTGACCGGCCAGGATCGGGATCTTCTCATTGTCTCCGCCCATCCTATTAATTCAATATTATGGTTAAAACAAGTCGTTATGTCAAGAGTTTTTAATCGGTTACAGCCCCTTTTGATGCAGAGCTTACGAGCTTGGCATACTTATTCAACACGCCGCGCGCATATTTCAGCGGCGGCTCCTGCCAAGCTTGGCGCCGCTGATCCATTTCCTCCTCAGATACATCTGCGCTGATCTCTTGCGTCTCGCTGTCAATGGTAATCATATCCCCGTCTTTCAGCAATGCGATCGGTCCGCCGGCTTGCGCTTCGGGCGACACATGGCCGACGACAAATCCGTGCGTTCCTCCGGAAAATCTGCCGTCTGTAATCAAAGCGACGTCGCCGCCAAGCCCTTTCCCTATCACGATGGCGGTAACGGACAACATTTCCGGCATCCCCGGCCCGCCTTTCGGCCCTTCATAGCGAATCACAATGACATCGCCTTTATTGATCTTGTCAGTGAGCAGCGCTTCCGTTGCTTGTTCCTCCGAATCGAACACGCGCGCCGGACCCGTAAAACGCTTCATCTGAACGCCAGACATCTTCGCCACCGCTCCTTCCGGCGCCAGATTTCCACGCAGCACAACTAAAGGACCGGTCGGTTTCAGCGGACGGCTCAGCGGCCGAATCACTTCCTGCCCTGCTTTTAAATCAGGGAAATCTGCGGCATTTTCGGCTAATGTCTTTCCAGTCACCGTCATGCATTCCCCATGCAGCAATCCTTCTTGCAACAGCAGTTTCATTACCGCAGGGACCCCGCCGACATCGCTTAAGTCTTGCATGACGAATCGACCGCTCGGCTTCAAATCAGCCAGATGAGGCACGCGCTTGCGGATGCGTTCGAAATCGTCCAGCGATAAGTCTGCACCTGCCGCATGCGCAATGGCGGTCAAATGCAAA
>CALKAN010000198.1 GCA_937983035.1 uncultured Paenibacillaceae bacterium
AGGAAACAGGCAGCATAGGTGTTTTTTCTATGTCTCAAATAAGTGGGTCACTTCAGTAAACCATGTGGTTTTTTGCGCATCTTAGTGTTTTTCTTTGCCTCAACTTTCTTGCCTAAATGATTCATCGTCTCGGGGTCGAGAGTGCTCATGACAATAATGGTTTTATTTTTAGGATATGCAGACAGCAAGCCGTCGTCTCCAAAAATAACGTCAACATTTTGAGCATAGTCGCGAACCATTGAGATGATCGCTTCGTCTGCTTGTTCTGCCACTGATGGCTGGAAGGCTTTTTCGCGGGTTAGGACCCGTTTCAAAGGAAAATCATCTCAGTACCGCAATGTTTTTTGATGGAGCAAGTAAGGGCAAAAAAATGTTTACATGGGCATACTAGTGTTGTCTTGCCGTTGAAAGGACAATTTGCAAGCTGAGGGGGGCATGAATTTTGATGAAAAAAGTTGCAATCATCGTTCACGCTGGAGAAGCGGAGCGCGGGCGCGCATTGCATGCATTGTTGTATTTACAAGAGCTGCATGAAGCCGGCGTGGATGTCAAGCTTTATTTTGACGGTGCCGGAACAGTCTGGGTTAAGACGTTTGAAAATCCGGCCAATGATTTCCATTCGATCTATCAAGCGACGAAAAATCTCGGCGTGATTGCCGGCATATGTGAACATTGCGCTCATTCGTTTGGCGTGCAAGATGAAGTACAAGAGTCCGGGCTGCCATTATTATCCGGGGCGCAAGATGATCATCTCAGCGTCGCATCGCTGGTAAAGGACGAATACCAAATCATTGCGCTTTAAAATGGTCTAAGCATGCAGCAAAGCAGCACATCATATGAATTCGTGTGCTGCATTTTTTTTGCAAGAATCAGAAAACAAAAGCTGTGAACAAGATGGCTTGTCGTAATGATTTAGGTTAGCATGGCTTCGTTCAGCAGTTTGGCTATTTTATCAAGATTCAATGGCCGCTTGCCGATCACAGGCAGATGGCTGCGCAGATTCGGACCGTAGTTTGACAATAGGACTAGGCCGAAACCGTGATCACGATTGAAGGATGCAAAACTGCTTGATCCATAAGTTCCTCCATTGTGCCAATGGGTCAATGAACCGTCTTTCTCCCTGAAATGCAGCCAGCCGTAACCGATTCCAATTCCCTTGTCAGGACGAATGGAAAAATATTCTTCATGGCATCGTGCGAATGCAGGGGCCATTTCTTTGCCGCGCAAACCTAAATTCGCCTCTATGTAGTGGAGCATATCCGATATGGTGGAACATATGCCTCCGGCTCCAGCTGTGCAATCATGGAAATTCCAATGCGGCACAGGCTTTCCTTTTGAGCTGTAAACAGGAATTTTTCTCTCCATATCGTCCACATCAAATCCAGTACTGTTCATTTGAAGCGGTTTGAATACCAGTTCAGTCATGGCGTTGTGCAAGCTTTTTCCTAATTGCCGGGCAAGAAGCCAACCGAGCAACCCATATCCGTAGTTAGAGTATTGAAACGCCTTCTTCTCCCTGGGACTTTCCGACAAAACCGCTTCTGTCAAATCTTTTTCCTCATAGTTGGCATATGGATCAAGCTGATCTTGGATTGTTTTCTTCATATTAGGCGGTACTCGCGGCAAACCGGATGTATGGGTTGCAAGATCGAGCAGAGTCGTTTTTTGCGCGAAAGGTGAAGATGACCATTCCGGCACAAGATCAGCAAGAGTATCCGAGTTTGTCCACCACCCTTTCTCTTCTCCGACAGCGAGCAACAGTCCGATAAATGTTTTAGTGATTGAGCCTGTCTCATAGATCGAATCGGGCGCGCGATCATTGTTTGCGGGAATGCCATTCACCCATATGCAGCGGCCGGATGGAGTGACCAATCCTGCGACGAGTTGGTGATTGGGCCTTGATATCCACCGCTGTATTCGTTTCGTTTGCATCACTGCAGTCAGTTTGTTTTTCATGCCGCAGCTCTCCCAAAATATTTTTTTATGAATTATACCATAAATTGCATGCCTGTCATTTTTTTACTGAAGTTTGCAGGCGGACCGAACATCATTGATTTGAAAAATACATGTGCTGTCGTAAAACAATGCAACGAATGATAAAATGGATACTGGAGTAATCGGGAAATTTTTTTATAATGAGTTGACGTTTTGTTTGCATTGGGCTTGTATGACGCATTTGCGGTTTTAAAGTGAGTGATGCGATTGCAATGTTAGTTGAATTTTGAAGGAGGAGACGGATGGGATGAACAAACAAGGCTGGACGATCGTGCTGTTCAGCATAGGCGTATTTATGGCGGCATTGGATAACGGCATCATCAGCGCGGCGCTGACGACCATCTATCATGATTTTGGCGTCAGTCCAAACTGGGGAGCATGGACGGTAACGATCTATACGCTTGGATTGGCGATCAGCATACCGATCATCGGCAAGTTGTCCGATCGTTACGGCAGGAAGAAGCTGTTTTTGATTGAGATCAGCATTTTTGCGCTCGGTTCTCTGTTTGTGGCGCTTAGTCCGTCCTTTGGGCTGCTGCTCGTTTCCCGCTTGATTCAAGCGCTTGGCGGCGGGGGCATATTCGTGATTGCCAGTTCTCATGTGTTAAGCACATTTCCGAAAGAGGCGCAAGGAAAGGCGCTCGGCGCGCTCGGAGGCATGAACGGAATTGCTGCCGTGCTCGGACCGAATGTCGGATCATTTATCCTCGATATGACCGGCAATTGGCACTGGCTGTTTTTGATTAACTTGCCGATCGCAGCAGCGCTGCTGGTGCTTGGATGGATGTTCATCAGCGAATCGAGAGAACCGGAAACGGCCGGGCTCGATTTCGGCGGCATTATCGCGCTGTCTTTGTCCATACTTGCCTTTATGTATGGTTTGACTAACATCGGCGGCGCGGATCTGCTGGCGAGCGTGTTGGATCCGAATGTTTACGGGTTTGTGCTGGGCGGAATTGTGCTGTTCCTGTTGCTGATTTGGATTGAGCGAAGAGTTGAGCAGCGAGCGGGCGATCCCATTTTGCCGCTGAAATTAATGCGGCAGCCGCATTATTTATTGACCTTGCTGTTGGGTGCTTTTTCTGGCGTCATCTTGGCTTCGGTGATCTTTCTTCCGGCTTATGTGGAGCAGGTGCTTGGCGTTGCCGCCAGCAAGGCCGGTTACTTCTTCACGCCGCTGGCGCTTGCTTCCGGCATCGGCGCCGGCGGAGGCGGTGCGCTGGCAGACCGCAAAGGCCCGATCTTTACGATGGTCGCTGCCAGCATCATCGCATGCATTGGAGCGCTGCTGTTCCCATTGTGGGTGAATGAAATTTGGCAAATGTTCACAGCCAGCTGCATACTCGGACTCGGTTTTGGCATGATGCTCGGCGCACCGATTAATATGCTCGCTACGGAACGAACGGCTGACAACAAAGGGGTGGCGTTGGGAACGATGTCACTGTTTCGCCAAATCGGAATGACTATCGGTCCGGCGATATACGCTGGTTTTCTCGCACGGTCATTCACTGGTTTGGGCGATCGGATCGCAGCCAATCTGGAAGAAGCAGGGGTTCATGCGTCAACTGCTCCCGCAGGGATGATAGAGCGGATGGAGGAAATGAACTACCAGGACATGATGGCGCAGTTGGAGAGAATTCCTGTTCCAGTCGTGCGGGATACGCTGGTGCAGACAATTCAAGATGCCGTTCAATCGGGATTCAACAAGCTTTATTTGACAACAGCTGTTTTCGCGGCATGCACGCTGCTGGCAACGATCATTCTGCATGCGATTCGCAGGCGTCCAGAGCCGGTGAGCATCGCTGAACCTAACGATCGCTCAGCCGATTGATCGAGTTATCATGACTGCTTCAATGAATGACGGCACATTCGATGCAAATTATGCATGCTTTCTATTCAATTACTATGAACATTGCATTTGAAAGTCTGCTGCGGATATATTGATGCCGGCAAACTGCAGCAAAACACGAGCTGCTGAAAAACATTGTCTAGCAAATTGTGGGTTTGTCTGCAGGTTTCATTCCCAACTCCAGCACAATTGTGGTAAACTTAGTAGAGTATCAGGTATTTATATGTGGAGGGAAGAAGCGAATGACGGTAAAAAAGATGAGATCTGATATGATCAAAAAAGGGTTTGACCGCGCCCCGCACCGCAGCTTGCTGCGCGCTGCCGGAGTCAAAGAAGAAGATTTTGACAAGCCTTTTATAGCGGTTTGCAACTCATATATCGATATCGTGCCAGGACATGTGCACTTGCAGGAATTTGGCAAATTGGTCAAAGAAGCGATTCGCGAGGCCGGCGGAGTGCCTTTTGAGTTTAATACGATCGGCGTAGATGACGGGATCGCGATGGGGCATATCGGCATGCGTTATTCATTGCCGAGCCGGGAAATTATTGCGGACTCTTTGGAAACGGTTGTGAATGCGCACTGGTTTGACGGCATGGTGTGCATCCCGAACTGTGACAAGATTACGCCGGGAATGATGATGGGCGCACTGCGCGTGAACATTCCAACGGTGTTTGTCAGCGGCGGCCCGATGAAAGCTGGAAAAACAAAGGATGGACGTTCGATTTCCTTAACTTCTGTTTTTGAAGGCGTGGGGGCTTATCAATCCGGCATTATCGACGACGAGCATTTGCGCGAATTGGAAATGTACGGCTGCCCGACATGCGGCTCTTGCTCCGGCATGTTTACGGCCAACTCCATGAACTGTCTTGCCGAAGCGCTCGGTTTGGCGCTGCCAGGCAATGGAACGATTTTAGCCGTAGACCCTGAGCGGAAGGAGTTCGTCAAGCGCTCAGCCA
>CALKAN010000199.1 GCA_937983035.1 uncultured Paenibacillaceae bacterium
GATCACAACAATAACGATCGGAACAAAGACAAACAACGTCACAAATACGTCTGTAATATTCCCGTCTTGTCACGCATAAAACAAAGACGTTAACATGAAGCTGAGAGAAAAAACGGGAGAAAGGAGAGGCAGCTGCATTGAATAAAAATACAGGAAAAATCCTGTTTCTGTTTTTTTTATTCTTGCTCATGACAATAGGGGCAGTCCATGCTGAAACCGCCTCAGGATCAAACATATCCGTTAAATTGAATGGACAAGCAATGACCTTTCCGATCGAGCCGATCATCGTCAACGGGACAACGCTGGTTCCGATGCGCGCCTTGTTTGAAGCACAAGGGGCGGAGCTGGATTGGGATGGATCGACCCGCACCGTCACAGCAGTTAAAGATGATCTTCATCTTACATACCAAATCGGCGCAGCGCATGCCGTCATCGGAGATTCGCGCATTGCCGTCGGCGTGCCGGGCCAAATCCATCATGGACATACTATGGTTCCATTGCGTATGTTGAGCGAGGCCCTCGGGAATACCGTGCATTGGTCAAGCGCAGCTCGCACCGTGAACATTTGGACGGAAGACAGCTTCGATACGCGCATCAATTGGGGCGTCAATTTGCGCAGCCATCCGAATACAGATGAAAGCACGCAAGTATACCGGATGTTATCCAGAAGCGAAAAAATACACATCATCCGTGAAGTCGACGCCTTCTGGCTCGAAGTAATCACACCTGCCGGGGAATTCGGATATGTATCTGCGAAGCCGAAATTCACAGATTATCGGAGCGAATCTTTAAGAACAAAACAAGCCGAAGCCATCTTAGAACTTGCGGACTCTTACCTCGGCACCCCTTACGAATTCGGGGCGAAAAAAGGACAAACAGATACGTTCGACTGTTCCTCTTTCGTCTGGCATCTCTATCATGAAGTGCTTGGCATGGACTTGCCGCGCACATCTTATAACCAAGCGAAAAAAGGAGAAACAATTACATTAGATGAAGCAAAACCCGGCGATTTGTTGTTTTTCAGCGCACGCGGATTGGAGATCGGCCATGTCGCCATATATGCCGGAGAAGGCCGCATCATCCATACTTTTTCGAAAAAAGACGGCGTCAGGTACAACCATTTGGATGATGACAACTGGAGAGAACGCTTGGTCACTGTGCAGCGAGTTTTTTAACCAGCATGCATTGGCAACGTCCACATACGTTATCACACTCCTGCAATAAATACTGCAATCTCATGCCATGCAATTCATTTCAGCGCTGCAGATGTTGTCTGCAGCGCTGTTCGATGATCTGTCATGATTTTTTTATTTGTTCTTGACAATCCTCTGTTCGTTGCGATATGATCCAATTACATATTATTTATTAATCAATAAATAAAGGATGGATTCAATGACAAAACGCGAAGACAAGAAACAGCTCATCATGGATAAAGCCCTGGCCATTTTTGCGGAAAAAGGATATTACAAAACAACAACAGCAGAAATCGCGCGGGCAGCAGGCGTCACTCAGCCGTACATTTTTCACTTCTTCGCAAATAAGGAAGAATTGTACATCAAAGTGACCGAAGGAGCATTCATGCGCCTGTATGATACATTCAAACATGCCAAAGCTTCCAAAGATCATCTGTTCGAGACGATGGGCAATGCGTTTATCCAAATGATGAAAATACACTATGATGAAACATTGCTGCTGATGCAGGCCTATTCCATCTCTGAGCCGCTCATTCGGGAACAGGTCCGAACGAAATTTCAAGCCGTTCATCGGCTCGTGCTGGAGAAATTTAAAGAAGCGAACCATCCGCAAGCTGAAGTTGCCGCTTCACATTTTATGGCGATGGGATTACTGATTACGGTTTCCGAAGTATTGGACCTTCCAGAGATGCTTTGCCTTAAATAATTTTTTTAACGCATTATTTATTTATCGATAAATTAAATATTTTAGCAAATTATTTATCTATCGATAAATAACTATTGATGAACTGTTTTCTGGTCTTCGATGAACTGACAATCATTTTTCACTGCTAAAACCTAAGTTATTTCTGCCCTCTTATTTATTGATTGATAAATAAAAAGCAATCACTGAAAGGATGATGAAACAATGAAAATCAATTCCTTTACACCTGTCAGCCCAAAACTGTTTGAAGGGGAAAAGCGGCTTGTTTACACAGCATTATTTGGTTTTTTGCTGGCCGCCGTTTGCGGTGTCTATGCAATCCTGCATGGGCCGGTCGTGCTGCCTGAAGGCAATGTTCAAGACGCCTTCTCATTCAATGCCGCTGTTGGCATATTCATTTTGTCTGTCGCTGCATTTATGCCGCTGGCCGGGTTTGAAGACAAAAAGCGGCTGCGTCTTCGTTCCGCGTTCATATGGACGACGCTGCTCGGATACGGAATTGAAACCGTGCAGCATTTTCGCGGCATAAATCCTCGTTTCACTCAATCCAGCTCAATAATCGATGCAATCGCCAACGGCATCTTCGGACTGGTCTGCCTGATGTTTATTATCATAACCGTCATCTTTGCTGCCGCATTTTTTAAAAAAAACCGAAGTGATCAGCGCCCGCTCCTCTCACTTGCGATTCGCCACGCCTTCATCTCTATCGTATTGTCATTTGCTGCTGGAGCGGTCATGATCCTCTTGCAAAATCGCTTCTTAGGGCCGGCGGGAAATTTCATCATTCTGCACGGGATCGGCTTTCATGCCCTGCAATCTTTGCCAATCATTGCCTGGCTGTTGGAAAAGTCGCAGACAAACCGTCTGACGCGCCGCAACATAAAATTAACGCCTAAAGGACTAATTCATGCGGGCAGCATAGCCTGGACGGCAGCAGTAATCTGGATTGCCTTGCAAACATTGCTGGGAAAAACCGTATTTGAATGGTCGCTGCTTCCTCTATTGACTTTCGCCTCTTTGTTCTTATGGGGAGCAGCGCTGGCAGCCAGTTGTTTCATGTTTTATCGATCCAACTGGTCCAATCCGCACGACAGACTCATTTCAAAAATCTCATAATATCGCTGATCAGTTCAGCCACACAAAAAAACATCCCCAATTTCAATCGATGATCGAATTGGGGATGTTTTCCATTGCGCATCAAACAAGTAATTTGAATCTATTGTTCAAGCTTTGAAAAATGCTCGCGAACAAACGGCCATACCCGCTCTTTATAATACCTGTGCCCGCCGTTACCTTCGTACAATTCACAATGATCCGCCCGCGCCGGATCCATCGCTGCATAAATTCGCTGCGTATGCCGAAAAGCTTCACGCGTATGTTCGATCGGAAAGATTTCGTCTTCCACGCCGTTCACAAACAATACCGGCCGCGGTGCAATTAAGCCGGCAACATCATACATTTCTCCCAGTTCCATCATGCCCGGAATGTAATTGCAATGACAATGCCGCACATTCAAGATTGATCCTTCAAACGTGCAAAAATACGAACTCGGCACGCACACTTTAATCCGCTCGTCCAACGCCGCCGTGAAAAAAGATACCGTTCCGCCGCCGGAATTGCCAGTAATCGCGATGCGGGACACATCGATTTCAGGACGCGTGGCTGCATAGTCGATCAGACGCCCCATATCGTGCACCCGCTCTCCAATCATCGTTCTGCCAAACATGAAAGCGCGCTTCTGCAATTCATCACAAGAGCAAACTTTGTCAGCGCGAAACTCTTCCTCCCTCGACATCTCCCAAAAACCGCGCACATCCATTGCAATGACCGCATAACCTTCTTTCACTGCCTGCAATGCAACATCGCGCTCTCCAGCCAAAGCTTCTTTGCGTTCTTCTTCATTTTCATAATTGCCCGCATACGTCTCTTTTCCTTTCTTGCCATGTCCGTGCGGAGTAAGCACAAGCGGCAGAGGACCTGCTGCTCGTTTGGGCAGCAGCAAATAAAACGGAATTTCGATCCCCGGCTCTGTCGCAATATACCATTTCTCACGCGTATGATCCGCAAGCTCAACCTCTTCGGTTTTTCTCGGCGAAAGCGGCAGCCCCTTTGTCGCCTCCTTCATTTTG
>CALKAN010000200.1 GCA_937983035.1 uncultured Paenibacillaceae bacterium
AAATGTGACAGAATCACTGACGATTTAATATGACATTTTCACTGACGATTGACAGGGGTTATTTTTATTTTTAAAACATTTATATCACATGCGTCACGTCCATGCGTCACGTCCTCAAGGTCCAGATCGAGATGTGACGAAGATCACAACGCTGCCGGGCAGAAATCAACATTTTCTCTTGCTGTAATGGAAATCCGTCTTTTTTAGAAACCCATCTCTGCACGAGCACAATACAACCCGCTCCATTCCGATACACATCTCGAACCTCATTTAAATGAGGTTAAATCGTGAGCAGCATCGGCGTAATCACGGACTCTATGACAGCAGCCAACAACAAACTGATGACTATAAAGATGGAAAGCGGTCCTGTTAAGCGCACCAAATGATACATTTCTGCTTTATTGCGAGCTTTAGTTTCACCTGCCGTTACGATCCACTTGATCAAGACGATCCCCAGCCTGATGCCGTACGCTGCAGCGAGCAAAATGACAGGCAGTTCAATAATGCCGTGAGGCAATATCCCTTTTATAATGAGCGGTACAATATTTTCACCTGCAGCATGCATGATGCCAAACAAATATCCCAACACCATTCCGTTCACAACGACAAAAAACACGGGCAAAAAGGCAAATATCATTCCCAAAAACACAATCGCCACGGCTTTGATGGCATTATTGAAAAAAATAAATAAAAATAGAGCCAGTGTTTCATTGCCGCTGTTTTCAATCCTAAGAGCCAAATCCTCCAATCCTTCAATCTGCTGCTCCAAGAAATTGTTGAACACGGTCAATTCCGCGCCAAGCCAAATGCCGGCAATAAACAGCACGATGGTGACAGCAAAGTAAATTTTCATATTTCTAAAATCTTGAACCAAGCTTCTTAAACTCTTCACATGCATTCACTCCCGTTCCTGTTCATTTATGCTCAAATCCCAGACCATCCAATAAATCTCAGCATAACCTTAAACGCCAGTCCATAAAATAATGTTACAAACATGAATATAAAAGCCATTACACCCATAGGAGGGATTCGTGCATTGAAGTTCTTTCTCATATTAAATGGCAGAAAGCTGAGAAAATATACATTTATTTTATTAGCGGCTGTCTTCACAGCAGGCGTCATTTATATTGAAACAAATGATGTATCTGTTTTTTCTGACAGCGGTCCTTCTGCCATATACAGCGTTGATACAGACAAAAAAATAATCGCACTCACTTTCGATATCAGTTGGGGCGACAAGAGGCCCGGTCCTATTCTCGAAGTTTTAAAAGAAAAAAATTTAAACAAAGCGACCTTTTTTCTTTCCTCTCCTTGGAGCCAGGATCACCCGGAAATTGTGCAGCAAATCGTTGAACAAGGATTCGAAATTGGCAGTCATGGACATAAGCATGTTAATTACAGTACATTGAGCGATGAAGAAATCCGAAAACAAATCAGCACTGCACACCGCATTTTAACCGAAGTCACAGGCACCGCTCCAAATTTAATCCGCATGCCAAACGGAGATTTTGACAAACGAGTGCTGCGCATTGCTGATGAATTGAACTATAAAGTCATCCAATGGGATACGGATTCGTTAGATTGGATGAATATCGGCGTGGATAAAATTGTGAACCGGGTATTAACAAAAGCGCATCCCGGCGACATCATCTTAATGCATGCCAGCGATTCATGCGAACAAACCCACCTCGCTTTGCCTGCGATCATCGATGGTTTGCGGGAAAAAGGCTATACATTCGTGACGGTTTCCGAATTGCTTTATGAAACAGAACTGAAGGATTCAGAGATCAGGGATCATCTGCCTTAAAATACTCAAAAGCTTGCACTATACAGAAGAGAACTGAGCGGTCTGTTCAGTTCTCTTTCGATGCATCCACTAATTTATGCAAGTTTAATATTTGCCAAGCATTGCAGAAAAACAACGGCACGATCATAAACCAAATGGCAGACGCTTGATCTTCACGCAAAGCAGGAACGGTTTCCAACAAAGTGGCAACAAACATAAAAAAGACCGTCGGAGTAAAGGAATGCTTATTCGTCAGCTTCGATTTCCAAAGAGCCGTAAGCAAGGATCCTGCCAACAAACATGCGGGAAGAACAAGAAACTCTGCAAAGGCCCGGCCTTCATCTGCTGCCAGCCACCTTAAATAGACCGCATCCACCACGGCGATGATAATCAGGATCCATTGCAGCACCTGCCATAATTCTCTTCTGCGAATAAACCCCTTGGCAATATAATTAAGCGCCAAATACGCGAAAAATCCCATCTGACTTAATACGCTGAACATAAAACCGGCGCCTATGTTGAAAAGAAGCGTCCCCCAGAAATCAAGCTGCCGGTCAAAAATGTAAAGCCCTGCCGCGGCGATAACGGAAGCCGCTCCGCCAACCAAAAGCGTAGTAAAAAACAAATACATCCATTTTCTTAACGTCAAATATGCTCCCTCCAACTTGCAATCTTGATTCGTTGAACTTTAAGCAATCGGCATTGTCAAAGCTTCACTTCATATAACTGTATACTGTGCGGCTGCAATTTGCAAAATTAACCGCTTCTCGCTAAGTCTATAAAATGCCAATTGAATCATAACATAAATC
Organism: uncultured Paenibacillaceae bacterium; assembly: GCA_937983035.1. GTDB lineage: Bacteria > Bacillota > Bacilli > Paenibacillales > CALAME01 > CALKAN01. The sequence goes on from CALKAN010000200.1 coordinate 2,596, forward strand.
AATTCCTTGTTTCACATAATATTGTTAACCTTTTGTTACAAACAACCGAACGCTGAAAGGAGACCTACGAGTTGAAACGTGTTTGGCTTATTGCATTAATATTATTGCTCACAACAATTTCAGCTGCTTGCGGACAAGAAAGTTCAAACAATGCAGGTCCCAGCTATAAAGAAATCAAATCCATGGTTGTTGACATTTTGAAAACGGAAGAGGGTCAAAAAGCGATTCAAGAGGCCTCTTTCCAACATCAAGACAGCGAAAATTCCCGCCTGATTCAAATGCTGTCATCTCCTCAAGGCCAGCAAATACAGCTCGCTGTGAAAGATGTCATGACCGATCCAAGCTTTCACAAACATTTGCAAACGATCATGACTGATCCCCGTTTTGCCGGCGAATTCGCAAAAGCCGTGCAAAAAGAAGATGAACATATTCATAAAAGTTTGCTTAAAGATCCGGAATATCAAACGATGCTGATCGAAGTTTTTAACAATCAAGAATTTAAAGAAATCATGTTCGAAGTGATGAAAAGCAAAGATTACCGAAAACAAACGATGATGGTCATGCAAGAAGCGCTGCAAGATCCGATTTTCAAATTGGAAATGCTCGAGCTGATAAAAACAGCCGTTAAAGAATCTTCAGAGCCAAATTTTGAAAAAGCAGGCACGGAAGACAGCAAGGGCAAAGAAGATAAACAAAAGGAAGGGCAAAAGAAAGAAGAAGAGAAAAAGAAGGAAGAAAGCTCTGAGGGAAATGATTAAAAAACGAAGGGAAGTCCTCCCTTCGTTTTTTAATTCATTTTTTGCTCAATGCGCGCTGCCAGTTCATCATAAATTTTACCTGCGGTTGTGTCATGTTTGTAAACCGAAGGAGAGAAATCCGGCTCGGATGGGTGGTTGTCCGGCAAACCGATTGGGATTTGCGCCAACAACTCTGTGCGCAATTCTTCCGCGAGTTTGCCTCCCCCTCCTCGTCCAAATAAATATTCTTTCTCACCGCATTTTGCACATTCATAATACGCCATGTTTTCAACCACGCCTAAAATTTCATGCTCGGTTGTCATGGCCATCGCGCCCGCTCTGGCCGCTACGAATGCAGCCGTTGCGTGGGGCGTCGTGACGATGATTTCTTTGCTTTGCGGAATCATCTGATGCACATCCAGCGCGATGTCCCCCGTGCCCGGAGGCAAATCGAGCAGCATATAGTCGACCTCGCCCCATTCGACTTCCCCGAAGAAATTGCGGAGCATCTTCCCTAACATCGGACCTCTCCATACGACCGGGGCATTGTCTTTGACGAAAAATGCCATCGATATAACTTTTACTCCGAATCGTTCCACCGGAATAATTTTCTTATCGACTAATTTAGGCTGTTCTTCGATTCCCATCATATCCGGAATGCTGAATCCATATATATCGGCATCAACAATCGCCGCTTTTTTTCCTCTTCTGGCCAAAGCGGCAGCTAAATTTACCGTCACCGTCGATTTGCCGACACCGCCTTTGCCGCTGGCCACCGCTATGAATTTAACGCCTGATTCCGGAGAAAGAATCGAAGATTGGAGTCCATCCGCATGCGTCTTCGGTTTCGGCGAAGCCGCCCGGCCGGCGTTTTCTCCGCCTTCCAGCTTGGCTCTCGTCTGCTCCATCTCAATATCAGTCATTTTGCGAAAACGGACATAAGTTTGCTCATGCTTTAACAATTGTTTAATTTCTTGCTCAATGCGGCGTTCTTCTTCTTCATTCAGTTCATACAACACAACCGTCAAACGAATGACATCATCTTTAATCAAAATATCTCGGATTAATCCCAATTCCGCAAGACTTCTATGTAAGGAAGGCTCCTTCACTTGTTTCAACGCATCGATGACTTGCTCTCTCGTCAACATAGGAACACCTCTGTTTTCTAGAATATCCTATATTATATCACATTTTAAGACTTTAGAATCATTTCGGTATTTTATCTCGCTCTGTATAGAAACGAAGGATCCCTTGATAGATGGAAGCTGCCACTTGTTTTTGATAATCCGGCTTGGCGAGCAGCTGCGCTTCTTGCGGATTCGATAAAAATCCTGCCTCTACAAGAACGCTGGGAACCGGGGATGTTTTCAATAAATAAATCGTATCTGCTGATTTGGCAATTCGATCCGTATTTTGCAAATTCGCGCGCAATTGATCTTGAATAAACACTGCTAAATATTTGCTCGTTCGATGTCCAGAGTAATAAAATGTTTGCGCTCCGGACCATCGGCTGGAGTGAATGCTGTTTAAATGAATCGTAACGAATAAATCTGCCCCCGATTCCCGAATAATATCCGCCCTGCGATGCAAATCTTGCGTTTTCCTTGATCCGGGAGGATTTTCATCCGCCAAATCTTCATCTTTCTCCCTCGTCATCATGACGACGGCTCCTGCCTCTTGCAAATAATCTCTTAAATATTTCGCGATCAATAAATTAATCTCTTTTTCCACAAGTCCGTCCCGGCTTACCGTTCCGCCGTCTGGACCGCCGTGACCCGCATCCACGACGATCACAATGCCCGACAACGGATTCGCCCAATTGGTCAGCGTGGGATGAACCAAAAAGTTTCTAGTGATGACGGCAGCAATAAACACAATCAATAGAACATAAAACACTGTGCGAAATTTATTGTTTTGAAACGATCGCCATTGCGAATCCAACACATTTTTTAACATAGCAACCCCCTGCCCCGGATCGTTTAGTTATAAAATCTATATGGGACAGGGCTGGAAATTATTCTATCATGATGCTTGGTGACGTTTGCGACAATCCTTTGATGAGAATTTCAGCCACTTCAGGCCTCGTAAATTCCGGGGGCGGACTAATGCCTTCGCGCAGCATCGCCCTCACTTTCGTGCCGGATAAATGCAAATGATCTTTCTGATCGTGCGGGCAAGTTTTGGACGAAGCCATGTTGCTGCATTTGGTGCAATAAAAGCTGTGCTCAAAAAATAAAGGCTGTATGCCAATCTCATCCGGTGAAAATTGATGAAAAATTTCTTGCGCTTCATATGTGCCGTAATAATCTCCTACTCCCGCGTGATCGCGTCCAACAATAAAATGAGTGCATCCGAAATTTTTGCGGACGAGGGCATGAAATATCGCTTCTTTCGGTCCAGCATAGCGCATCGCTGCCGGGAACACGGCGAGTTTCACCCTTTCCTTCGGATAATAATTCTCCAGCAATGCTTCATAACTTTTCATGCGAATACGAGCAGGAATATCATCAGCTTTCGTTTCTCCAACGAGCGGATTCAGAAAAAGCCCGTCGACAATTTCCATCGCTGTCTTCTGAATGTATTCATGCGCCCTGTGAATCGGATTCCTCGTTTGAAATCCGCAGATCGTCTTCCATCCTTTTTCGCGAAAGAAAGCTCTTGTATCAGCAGGATCTAAATAATATTGTTGAAATTGCGTTCTTCGCAATCGTTTCAATACTGTAATCTTCCCTCCGATATACACATTAGAGCGGGAATACAATTTGCTTACGCCGGGATGCGCTTGATCTTTCGTCCCATATACGGCCAACGCCTCCTGCTTTTGGTCAACCTTATAAATGCTTTCGACATCTAACATCGCATAACATTCCCCGTCTTCTTCGCCAATTATGGAAACTCTTTCGCCCAACTGAATGCGGGAAGCTGCGGCTGCATGAACACTTAACGTAACAGGCAAACTCCATACGGTTCCGTCCATTAACCTCATATGATTGAGCACATGGTAATAATCCCCTTCATTCATAAATCCTGTTAAAGGGGAGAAAGCTCCCGTGCCGATTAAATCAATGTCTGACAAAGTCCATTTGTCAACTTTCACCTGCTTATAATGGAGAGATTGTGATAATATCGCTTCCTTTTCCTCTTGATCAGCCATGCGATTGACCAATTTCCGCCATGTGGTTCAATGCTCATCATTGACTGCCGCTCCTTTATCATTGATGCAATCCGCATTCAATCTTTTCCGAGTCAGACCAGCGGCCTGAGCGCAAGTCTTCCCCATCTTGAACCGGTCTCGTGCAAGGGGCGCATCCAATGCTTGGATAATTGCGGTCATGAAGCGGATTATAAATCAATTGATGCTCATGGATATAGTTCCATACATCATTCCAAGTCCAATCTGCCAATGGGTTAAATTTCACTAAGCCGAATTTTACATCATACTCGGCTTTTTTGGCATTCGCTCTGGTCGGCGCCTGTTCTCTCCTTATGCCTGTGATCCAAGCGTCATACTTGCTTAATATGTCAAACAAAGGTTCTACTTTTCTTAATTGACAGCATAAATTCGGGTTCTTTTTCCATAATTGGCCGCCATGCTGCAACGCTTGCTGTTCTGGCGTCAGTTTCGGTTTTACTTGCACAAGCCGTATATCATCATATTGTGCCGCGATGCGATCGCGCGTTTCATAAGTTTCTTTAAAATGGAAATCCGTATCCAAATAAAAAATATCGATCTGCGGATTGATTTTGTACAACATGTCTACTAACACGACATCCTCTGCGCCAAAACTGCATGCCAGCGTTAATTTTGGGAAATGCCCGACTGCCCACTCCAACAATTGCTGCGGCGGACGATCTTCAAATCGATTGTTTGCTTCTGCGATTAATCTTTCCTTCTCCAACAAATTCACGGTTCATACCTCCATTTTTTTCAAAAACGGGGCTCATCCGGTTCGCCAAGCGATCCTCAACCAGCGTTGACATGAGACTGCTCGATATCAAGACAGCCGCGTCATTTAACCTGGGCATCTCAGCCGTGAAAATCTGGTTTCCCGCCTCGGTCCGGATCCATCGCCCAACCCATTTGTCAGCCAAGATGATACATTCATGTTGTGTTTATATCACTACTACAACACGTTATGTAAGCGGGCGTTTGTTTGTGACAGCAAGACAATCCGTAAATGAGCAGAGCATGAACCGCACATATAAACTTTGCAGCTAATACGAATGATTCAAGCCGAAGCTCAACAAAAAAAGACTCTTTTCACGCATATGTGAAAAGAGTCTTGTTGCATGGCAACATTAACGCTTGGAGAATTGCGGTGCACGGCGAGCACCTTTGAGTCCGTACTTCTTCCGCTCTTTCATGCGAGGATCTCTCGTCAAAAATCCTGCACGCTTCAATACCGGGCGCAATTCAGGATCTGCTTGCAACAGTGCACGGGAAATGCCGTGGCGAATCGCTCCTGCTTGTCCTGTCATCCCGCCGCCATGAGTATTCACAAGCACGTCATACTTGCCGATTGTATCCGTAAGCTGCAACGGTTGTTTCACAAGCAGCTTTAATGTTTCCAATCCGAAGTAATCATCGATATCGCGCTTATTGATAATGATTTTACCTTCGCCGGGCACGAGACGAACACGCGCTACTGAATTTTTCCGGCGACCTGTGCCGTAGTATTGTACTTTAGCCAATGAGATTCCCCTCCTTAACCTTTAAGTTCCCAAACTTGTGGATTTTGTGCTGCATGAGGATGCTCCGAGCCGCGATATACTTTCAAACGGAGTTTCATCCGCTCGCCCATGCGATTTTTTGGCAACATGCCATGGACAGCAAGCTCAAGCATTCTTTCCGGTCTTTTTTCCAACATTTCTTGAGCAGTAGTCACTTTCAAACCGCCTGGATGGCCGGAATGACGATAATATTTTTTCTGTTCCAGCTTCTTGCCGGACAGCACGATTTGGTCAGCATTAATAATAACAACAAAGTCTCCCGTATCAACATGTGGTGTAAATTGCGGCTTATGTTTACCGCGAATGAGTGTCGCTGCTTCACTTGCCAAACGGCCCAAAGTCTTGCCGGCTGCATCAATCAGATGCCAATTGCGCTCAACTTCATTCGGTTTGGCCATATATGTTGTACGCATTCGAGAAATCCTCCTTTAACTCAGATCCAAGTCATATATTTTAAAGTCCATTCACATTTCAATTTTCATTGTCAGTCAAATAATGTTTCATGTGCCAAAATCAGCGATGCTTAGTCGGGGCGTGGGAAACCCTAAGCAACACTTTCAGCACGTCAATCTTTCGCTCGGATGTCGGCAGCCGATTCATCGGCCGCTCAATCGCGACAGCAAAATTCGTTGGCTGAATCAAACATTCACAAATTATAACAGCCACTAAAATATAATACTATAAACAGCGCATGGAAGCAAGACTTTTCCTCTGTTTTTCAATGATCTCACACATGAAAATCGCGCCTCTTAACTGTCTCAAGCAAAGCATCTTGAAATGCATGCCTTTGCCTTTAAATCCCAGCGGATTGATTCTGCGGTTCAGAATAATCCACTTCCCACAAAAATAAACCGTGTGCCGGTGCTGTCGGTCCTGCCAGCGATCGATCCTTTGCCTCGAGAATCCGAGGGATGTCAGACCAATCGCGCTTCCCTTCTCCGATCTCAATCAATGTGCCGGCTATGATTCGCACCATATTGTAGAGAAACCCGTTCCCGCTTACTTTAATTCGGATTCTGCTGCCGCATTCCAGCTGAATCCGCTCCACGCTAATATCATAAATCGTTCGCACATGAGACTTCTGCTGTGAATGAGTCGAAGCGAACGAAGTAAAATCATGCGTCCCTTTGAAATACGACGCTGCCTTTGCCATATGCTCTTCATTCAACGGTCTTGGATGATGCAATTCATATTTTCTGCGAAACACATCGATGGACGATTCAGGATTAATAAAATAGCAATACGTCTTAGAGATCGCGTCTTTGCGGGCATGGAAATCATGCGATGCTTCATCAGACTCGGTTACGATGATATCTTCAGGGAGTCTGCTGTTCAGAGCAGATTTCCAGTTGCCAGGCGGTATGGGAGATGCAGTATGGAAATTAACTGTCTGGGCTCTGGCGTGTACTCCGGCATCTGTGCGGCCTGAACCGATGACCTTCACTTTTTCTTTCGTTAAACTAAAAATGGCATCTTCCAAACAATCCTGAATCGTATTGCCTCCAGGCTGTGTTTGAAAACCATAATACCGGGAGCCGTCATAGCTGATGATTAACCGAATGTTTCTCATAATTCCCTCCAAACTCACCTGACAACAAAAAAAGGGCTTCATCAGAATCAACAGATTCTGTCCACCCTTTAGCAGCCATAGAACTAAAATCTTCGAGGTTATGCTTCCCGATCAACCAGCTCCAGATATACCATAGGAGCGGAGTCTCCGCGGCGCGGACCGAGTTTTAAAATGCGCGTATATCCGCCTTGACGTTCTGCATAACGTTCAGCCAATTCAGAAAAAAGCTTTTGCAGCACATCTTTCTCTTCATCGACACGCTTTTTGCGCACGAATGAAGCTGCTTGGCGGCGAGCGCTCAAATCACCGCGTTTAGCCAGCGTAATCATTTTTTCTGCAATGGAACGAACTTCTTTTGCTTTAGCTTCTGTCGTTTCAATGCGTTCGTGAATGAACAGTTCTGTTACGAGATCACGGAATAATGCTTTGCGTGCACTGCTGTCGCGACCTAACTTCTTGTAAGCCATCCTTTTCCCCTCCTTCTCTTTCACGACTTAGAAGAAATCGTCTATTCTTCTTTACGCAATGAAAGATTCAATTCTGCCAATTTCTGTTGAACTTCCTCCAAAGATTTCCGTCCAAGATTTCGCACTTTCATCATGTCTTCTTCTGTCTTGGTGATCAATTCTTGCACCGTATTGATGCCGGCACGTTTCAAGCAGTTGTAAGAGCGCACAGAAAGATCCAGTTCTTCGATGGTCATTTCCAGAACTTTTTCTTTTTTGTCTTCTTCTTTTTCCACCATGATTTCTGCATCTTTCGCCTCTTCTGTCAGTCCGACAAAAAGCATCAAATGTTCTGTCATAATTTTCGCGCCGAGACTTACTGCTTCTTCCGGCCGAATGCTTCCATCCGTCCAAACTTCCAAAGTCAGCTTATCGTAGTTTGTAATCTGACCTACGCGCGTATTTTCAACCGTATAGTTCACCCGGGTTACAGGCGTGTAAATCGAATCAACCGGGATCACGCCGATCATCTGATCATCCTTCTTATTCCGCTCTGCAGGAACATACCCGCGTCCACGATTAGCGTAAATGCGCATATGCAGTCTTGCATCCGATGAAAGGGTTGCAATATGCAGATCAGGATTTAAGATCTCCACGTCACTGTCTGCACGAATGTCGCCTGCAACGATTTCGCCTTCGCCTTCCGCATCAATTTCCAGCACTTTTTCTTCATCAGAATGAATTTTCAACGACAGGCCTTTTAAGTTCAGAATAATCTCCGTCACGTCTTCATATACGCCTGGAATCGTTGAAAACTCATGCAATACGCCGTCAATCTGCACCGAGGAAACTGCTGCGCCGGGAAGTGATGAAAGCAAGATACGGCGGAGCGAATTGCCCAATGTCGTGCCGTATCCACGTTCCAGCGGCTCTACGACAAAAGAGCCATAAGTGCCTTCATCATTAATCGAAACCGTTTCGATCTTCGGCTTTTCAATTTCAATCATGAATTTACCCTCCTTCAAAACGTCGTTCCCGTCAGGGAGAGATGTACAACATGCGCAAACTTGGTAGTATTCCTATCCTTCTCATCCATTATTCACATGTTAAGAATAAATATACCACATTTGACTTGCATGCATTAAACACGACGACGTTTTGGCGGACGGCAACCATTGTGCGGAATCGGGGTGACGTCTTTGATCATGCTGACTTCAAGACCTGCCGCCTGCAAGGAACGGATCGCCGCTTCGCGGCCTGCGCCCGGCCCTTTCACCATGACTTCAACATTTTTCATGCCATGTTCCATCGCTGCTTTCGCTGCAGCTTCCGCTGCCATTTGCGCAGCAAAAGGCGTGCTTTTGCGTGAACCTTTAAAGCCAAGGTTTCCAGCGCTGGCCCAAGAAATTGCATTTCCGTGCGGGTCAGTGATCGTCACGATCGTATTATTGAATGTGGAACGAATGTGCGCCACACCAGACTCAATATTTTTTCTTTCTCGACGTTTTACGCGTGCGTTTGGTCTAGCCATGCTTCAACCCTCCTTATTATTTCTTCTTGTTTGCAACTGTGCGACGAGGTCCTTTGCGTGTACGGGCATTGTTTTTTGTGTTTTGTCCCCTTACCGGCAATCCGCGGCTATAACGAATGCCTCGATAGCATCCGATTTCCATCAATCTTTTAATATTAAGAGAAACTTCTCTGCGAAGATCCCCTTCAACTTTTAAATTCTTTTCAATCGTATCTCTTAAGCGTGATACTTCATCCTCTGTCAAATCACGCACTCTTGTGTCAGGATTAATATTCGTTTGCTGCAACAAGTTGCGCGAAGTTGCTCTCCCAATGCCGTAAATATAAGTGAGGGAAACTTCTACACGCTTGTCGCGCGGGATGTCAACACCTGCTATACGTGCCATATTAATGTTTACACCTCCTGTTATCCTTGTTTTTGTTTATGCCTTGGATTGGAACATATGACCATGACTCGACCTTTGCGTCGTATAATCTTGCATTTTTCACAGATAGGTTTGACTGAAGGTCTTACCTTCATTGGAATACCTCCTTCAGTTACTTTCGATAAGTGATCCGGCCTCTTGATAAATCATAAGGAGAAAGCTGCACAACAACTTTGTCTCCAGTTAATATGCGTATAAAATGCATTCGAAGTTTTCCAGATACATGGGCCAAAATCTGATGTCCGTTTTCCAATTCCACTCTAAACATCGCATT
>CALKAN010000201.1 GCA_937983035.1 uncultured Paenibacillaceae bacterium
CGTTGCAGCGGTCAAGCGCGGATCAGCGTTTACAGCGCGTCAGGAGACCTTTGACGAGAAGAGCAGCCGCGTATTCCTCTCGCCTGAATGCAAAAGCAAAAGCAATTTGGCTGGATGAGGAAGAGGCAAGCGAAGAGGAAAGAGAATCTTATCGTCATTATGTGCAGGACATCAGTCATACAAGGCGCAAGTTAGCTTCGCTCATTCAGAAAATTTTGCTCTACAAACGGCATGAAACGAAAGATCAGCTGATGTTCGGTCGATTAGGCTCAAAGCTGGTTCAAATCGTGACCGAGGAAAAGCCGAGACCGTTTTATAAAAAGAATGATCCTGGCCGGGAAGTGGATGCCGCGTTTATTTTGCTCGTGGACTGTTCGGCTTCGATGTATGACAAAATGGATGAAACGAAAAAAGGCATCGTGCTCTTTCACGAGACGCTGCTGGAACTTCGCATTCCTCATCAAATCACCGGTTTTTGGGAAGATGCCCCCGTGTTTGGAAGCGCAGATGCCTGCCCGAATTATTTTCAGACGGTCGTTTCTTTTGAGCAGTCATTGCTGCCGGGTGCAGGAGCTTCTATTATGAAGCTGGCTCCGCAGCAAGATAATCGGGACGGTTTCGCTGTGCGCGAAATGACGCGGCTGCTGATCAATAGAGGAGAAAAGCATAAATTTCTGCTCGTGTTCAGCGACGGCGAGCCTGCGGCAGCCGATTACTACGAAAACGGAATTATGGATACCCATCGCGCGGTCATTGAGGCCCGCAGACAAGGGATTGAAGTGATCGGTGTTTTCTTGTCGGGAGATGGACAGATTCACGAAGAAGACCGCGAGCTTATGCGCAGCATTTACGGTCATTCCAACATGATTGTGCCGAACGCGCATGAACTGGACAGTCAATTGGCTCCGCTGCTGCGCAGGCTTTTGCAAAAAGCGGCAAATACTTAATCCGCGTATTTTATATTGAATTGGAGGGAAAGCATGGAACCTAAACCTGCAAGTGCATCAAGAACGATTTTGACCGAACTTGTGCTGCCCCAAGATACGAACTATCACGGCACGATTTTCGGCGGTTTTGTCATGAGTTATATAGATAAAATTGCGACCATTGCCAGCATGCGGCATTCTCGAAGAGCGGTCGTCACTGCTTCCAGCGACAGCTTGGATTTTCTCGCTCCGGTGAAAATGGGCGAGGCGATGCAGCTGGAGGCTTTTGTGTCATGGACGCATCGTTCGTCGATGGAAGTCTATGTGAAAGTGGAATCTGAAAATTTGTTTACAGGAGAGCGAAAACTGACCGCGACTTGCTTTACGACATTTGTGGCGCTGGATGCTCAAGGAAAGCCGACGCCAGTGCCGCCCGTCATCCCCGAAACGGAAGAAGAAAAGCGCCTGTTTGAAACTGCCCCGCTGCGTTATGAAAATCGGAAAAAGCGAATGGCAAAGCTGAGGCAGCAGGATCGAGGCTAAGCCGAAAATCGTGTTCGCAAATGCAAGTTGCACGGTTTCAAAACAAGCTCCGGCTGTGCTACAATAAAAGATGGAATTTTTTATAGAAAGAAATTGAATCGCGTGGGAGCAGAGAAAGGAAGTGTCCTTGCTGAACAAAAAAATTGTATTGACTGGCGGCGGCACAGCCGGGCATGTCATGGTGAATTTGGCTCTGATTCCAGCGCTGCATAAATTCGGCTGGCAGATTGATTACATCGGTTCGATCGACGGAATTGAACGCCAGTTGATCACTGCTCAATCTGGGGTGCGGTACTTTCCGATCGCCGCGGGCAAGCTCAGACGTTATTTTGACTGGGAAAATTTCAAAGATCCATTTAAAGTGATGCATGGGCTCGTGCAGGCATACCGCATCATACGCAAAGAGAAGCCGGCCATTGTTTTTTCCAAAGGCGGCTTTGTCTCTGTTCCAGTTGTGATGGCAGCATGGTTAAATCGCGTGCCCGCAATTATCCACGAATCTGATCTAACCCCTGGATTAGCCAATAAAATTTCTGTTCGATTCGCACACAAAGTATGCATCACATTCCCTGAGACGCGAAAATTTTTGCCGGCGGACAAAGTCGTGCACGTCGGTCCCGTCATACGTCCGGAACTAAGGACCGGCAATGCAAGCAGAGGTTTGAACTTTTGCCGATTTACGAGAACGAAGCCTGTGCTTTTGATTATGGGCGGCAGTTTAGGATCGCAGCGCATCAATCAAATCGTGCGGAAAGCTTTGCCGGAGCTGCTCAAGCATTTTCAGATCGTGCATCTTTGCGGCAAAGGGCAAGTCGATGAATCATTGCGTCAAAGAGGGTATGAGCAATACGAATATTTAGACAAAGAATTGCCTGATGTATTAGCCATGACGGACATCGTTGTTTCACGGGCGGGGGCAAATTCGATCTTTGAGTTTTTGGCATTGCGCAAACCGATGCTGCTGATTCCGCTGTCTTTGAACGCCAGCCGCGGGGATCAAATTTTAAATGCCCGCTCGTTTGAAAAACAAGGCTTCGCACATAAACTGGAGGAAGAGGAACTGACGAAAGATACGTTCATAGAAGCAGTTCAGCGGCTTTACAAACATAAAGACAAGATGATGGAGCAGATGGCTGAATCTGACACGCAAGGCGGATTAGAAACATTGCTCGCGCTGATTAAGCAGACAGCCGCAGATGCCGCGGCCAAGAATGTTTAATAGAATAGGAGAGTGTCTGCGCATTGGATTTTGTCGTCAAACCGATGAACGCTTATTACGCTCGCAGCATTGCTCACTGGAAATATGAAGGGGAATATGCTTTCTATAACATGGAGTACTCCGAAGCGCTGATTAGAGAGCTGATGAACGGCCAATATGTGGCAGCGACGGGAGAAAATGACGAGTTAGCCGGCTTTTATTGCTATGGTTCGCCTGCGCAAATATTGTCCGGATTGCATGCCGGCGTATATGATCATTCCACGGCCATCGACATCGGACTGGGCATGCGGCCGGATTTAACAGGCAAAGGGATCGGCGCGGATTTTGTGCGAGCCGGCATTCATTATGCGCGGGACAACTTTTACGGTGATCAGATTCGGCTCGCAGTGGCTGTGTTTAACAAGCGAGCGATCCGTGCATATGAGAAAGCAGGATTTATGAGAGGCAAAACATTTTTCAGCGAAATTGACGGCCGGCAAATGGAATTTATGATAATGCACCAGCCGCTGTAAATTTATTTTGTGAATGCTGGTTCATGACACAGGAAGGTGGGACAGTTTGTGCAACAATATTTGCAGCTGTGCCAGCACGTGCTGGCGAACGGCATAAAGAAAGATGATCGCACCGGAACAGGCACGATCAGCACGTTCGGTTATCAGATGCGGTTTGATTTAAGCAAAGGATTCCCTCTGTTGACGACGAAGCGCGTGCCGTTTCGTTTAATTGTGAGCGAATTGATTTGGTTTATCCGAGGTGATACGAACATTCGCTTTTTGCTGCAGCACAACAACAACATTTGGAATGAGTGGGCGTTTAAGAAATGGGTGGAGAGTCCGGATTATGACGGACCGGACATGCATCAATTCGGATTGCGCAGTCAGCAGGACGAAGCGTTCAGAAAGCAATACGAAGAGCAAATGCAGCGGTTTAAAGAACGCATATTGCAAGATGATGAATTTGCCAAAGTTTACGGGGAACTTGGAGACGTGTACGGCAAGCAGTGGCGCACCTGGAAAACTTCTGCAGGCGAGACGATCGATCAACTCAAAGACGTCATTGACATGATCAAAACAAACCCTGATTCCAGACGGTTGATCGTGACGGCATGGTCGCCTGAGGACATCCCGAACATGGCTTTGCCGCCGTGCCATACGCTGTTCCAGTTTTATGTCGCGGACAACAAATTGTCTTGCCAACTTTATCAAAGAAGCGCGGACATCTTTTTGGGCGTTCCTTTTAACATCGCCAGTTATGCGCTGCTGACTCATATGATTGCCGCAGAATGCGGCTTGGAAGTTGGAGAATTCGTCCATACTTTGGGGGATGCGCACATTTATTCCAATCATGTAGAGCAAGTAAAAACTCAATTGCAGCGACAACCCCGAGCATTGCCGACGCTTCGATTAAACCCAGAAGTGAAGTCCGTGTTCGATTACGAAGTAGATGACGTGACATTGGAAGGGTATGATCCGCATCCAACATTGAAAGCGCCGATCGCTGTGTAAGGTTAGGAAGGTTGTGCTCGATCAGGAGAAATGAGCAGGAGAAAACAGCGGAAGGATTTTGCGCCAAAATGGTGAATTCAGTTACTTAAGAAGAAAGCATTCGTCTTAAAGTCGGTCAGGATGCGCTAATCCAGCCGCGATCTGAACAAATTGACGCCGAACGCTTGGGTGCGGGCGGCTAGCCGAAGAAGTCATGAATTTGGTTAAAGGAGGATGTGGCAATGAAAATTACTTACTGCGGCCATTCTGCAATGTCTGTCGAAAATGCCCAAGGAAAAACCGTTTGGATCGATCCTTTCTTGTCAGGGAACCCCGCTTGCACGATCTCTCCTGATGAAGTGAAAGCTGATGCGATCGTGCTCACGCACGGCCATGATGCCCACCTTGGAGACACGGTTGCGATTGCGAAGCGCTGCCAATGCCCGGTGATCGCTGTGTTCGAGCTGGCAAGCATGCTGGAATCCAAAGGGGTGAAGGTCCACCCGATGAACATTGGCGGCGGTTACGATTTTGGCGATTTCTACGTTAAATATACGCTGGCTTTTCACGGTTCTTCCGTGCAAGAAAACGGTCAGTTCCTGTATGCCGGTCAGCCTGCGGGCGTGTTGATCCGAATGGACGGCGTTACGTTGTATCACGCAGGGGACACCGCTTTGTTCAAAGACATGGCTCTCATCGGAGAATTAAACAAGATCGATGTTGCTGCGCTGCCGATCGGCGACAATTTCACCATGGGGCCGGAAGATGCGCTTCTTGCAGCCCAATGGGTGAAAGCGAAGCACGTCATACCGATCCACTACAATACGTTCCCTGTCATTGAGCAAGATGCGGCTAAGTTTTGCGATCAGTTGAAACAGCATGGCATCGAAGGTCATCCGTTGCAAATCGGAGAGTCTTTAGAGCTGTAAAAACCGTTTGCTGAATTTCATATCCAATGCCGTCAAACCTGCAGAGATTGGGCAAGCGGATGAAAAAAACGCTGCATGCCCGCATCTCAATGCAGGTTTGTTTCTTGTTTCATTTGAGAGCGTTTTCGATACTCCCGCGGCGTAAGTCCCGTCTTCTTGCGAAACAAAGCATGGAAAAATTTTAAATCCTGATAACCGACTTGGTTGGCCACCTCTTGCACGGACATCATCGTATTTTGCAGCAGTTCACAGCTTTTTTCGATTCGTATATTTTGCAAATATTGCGTAAACGTTCGGCCTGTCGCCTCTCTGAACAATCGCTGCACATGACTCGGACTGAGGTATACGAGATCAGCAGCGGATTGAACCGTAATTTTCTCTGCATAATTCGCTTTCATAAATTGAATGATTTCTTTAATTTTATTTGGCGTCCTTTGTTCATAATCCTCTGGCAGTTCAGTCCGGTATAAATATACGAGCAGCTGCACGAGCAGCGATGTTAACAACGCTTCGTAACCGGGGCCGCGCAGTTTCCGCTCCACCAGCAGCGTATCGAACAAATCAAGCAATTTGCTTGAGCGATCTTCGTAATAAAACCACGGTTTTTTCAGTTTGGAAGGCTCATGCAAACAATGGTGCAAATTCGTGTTTTGAGGCAGAAATGTCAATTGTTCTGACACCGCTTCCGGCAGGAAAACGCAATTAATGACGATTAGAGTGTTGGATAGTTCATAAGAACTGGGCCGGAATACGTGAGATGTTCCGATCGGCAAAATGAACAAATCCCCTTTTTTGACAGGAATGACATCATCTTCAATGTAATGGTATCCGTGCCCTTCTTTGACATAATTAATTTCAATAAAATCGTGGCTGTGTTTCGGCATTCGAAATGCTTCGATGCCGCGGTTCACATAAATTTTCAGATGAGGCAAAAACAAGTCCTCGCCCTTTAACTGATGTTTCACGATCGTTCTCCCTCCCTTTTTGTCTGTTCTCATGCACATCCCGCCATTATGAGAGGATGAAAAAAAGGCACATAAATTCCTTCTATTTCTGTTATATCATACATGGCTGATTTTGTCATAATGAAAGAATAGGGCAAAAAAAGGGTTTCATGCCGAATAAATGATATGATTGCCCTATAAACATGGTGGAATCAACCTTAGCAATTCACATGAAAAGTTATAACATAGTACATAAGACATCATTAAGCGCTGAAATATGAACCAGACAAGACAGAAGACTTATGCAGACTATGGTCAATCGACTTTACGTTGAATGAAGGAAAGGGATCAAGTTCATTTCGCATTTCAATACTGTAAAATCATTCATCATTTGTAACCCCTTACAGCTGCATCGGAATCTCTTGTCGTTCAACATGGCACAGTTTGTCCCAGCTTGTCTGATAATCAGTCTTATTAAACATGACAGCGCTTAATTGGCGTGTCTGCCACTTCGCTCAAGGTTTGAAGGCGGTCTATTGTCTAAACGAGAGAAAGAAAAATTGTACAGAGGAGGAAGAAGTAACATGTTGAGCAAAAACAGAAAGAAATGGTTTGCAATCATGGCAGTGATCTTTGCGATGCTGCTGGCAGCGTGCAGCGGCGGATCAAATGGAAGCGAAAACAATCAGTCTCAACCTGCACCTTCAACGGAGACTCCGTCTCAACAACAGCCGGCAGAACAACCGCAAGAGCCGCAAGAGCAAGATGAACCGGCAGAATTGTTCGTTTACTCTAACAGCGGCGACTCTTTGGAAAGCTGGAACGAACGTTTTGGAGACGCGTTGAAAGAAGCATTCCCGCACTATACGATTACTTATTTGCCGAAAGAGAAAGATCGCGGCCTTAATGAACTTTTGTTGTCTGGACAAAGAATTGATATTTATTGGGATTCGATCGCTGGTTTCATCAATACGTTGAAATCGAACCAGCTTGAATTCGACATGACCGATTTAATTGCTAAGCATAACATTGATCTGACAAGCATGGAGCCGACGATTGTCGAAGCGATCAACCGTTTATCCGACGGCGGCTATTATGGAGTGCCGGTGTTCAATAATACGCTCGTAATGTATTACAATAAAGATCTGTTCGATAAATTCGGCGTCGATTACCCATGGGACGGCATGACATGGAAAGAAGCTTCGGATCTCGGCCGTCAGTTGACTCGCACGGAAGACGGCGTCATGTATGCAGGCTTGTCTACATCTGAAACGCACATGCTGCAAATGAACCAATTGTCGATTCCGTATGTGGATGAAGAAACATTCATGCCGACGATTGGAACTGACCCAAGATGGATTGAATGGATGAACGAAGTATTCGTAGAACCTGCGAATGCGCCGGGATATAAAGAGTACATGATTGAACATAACAACAAATTGCCTTATCGTTTGGAATTTTTAGAAGCGCAAGATTTGGCCATGTTCGGCTGGCTGGCATCGATCATCTTCGTATTCCCTGAAGAGTTCGGCAACCTCAACTGGGATATGGTTGCAATGCCGACGATGGAATCCAGACCAGGCATAGGTCCGCAAGCTTACCCCACTTATTTCGGAATTACTTCCATTGCTGAGAATAAAGATGCGGCGGCTAAAGTGATTAAATATTTGACTTCGAAAGAAATGCAGACGCATTTGTCCAGAATCGGATTGATGCCTGCAATGAATGACGAAGAAGTCATCAAACAGTATGGAGAAGGAAGCGTTTTTAAAGGGAAAAACTTCGGGGCAGCGTTTTACAATGAGTTTGCACCGATCCCGTTTAAGTCTGAATTTGACAGCTCACTGACGGTTCCGTATGCGAAAACAATTCCGAGAGTTATTTTGGAAGGCGATTACAACACGATTTTCAGACAAACGCAAGAAGAACGTGAGCAGTCAATTCAAGCAGCCCTGAAAGAAAGAGGCAATTAAGCAAAAATATCAAGTGAAACACAGCGGGCATGACTCCTGAATCGACCAACCGCAAGCGTTTATAACGTTTTGCGATAGCGATCAGGGCTCATGCCCGTTTGTTTTTTAAACCATCTGCTGAAGTGGGCAGGATTTTTAAAGCCGACTTCATAGCAAACGTCAGTCACCGAAAGTTCTTTGTTTCGATGAAACAGCAGCATTGCTCGGTTGATTCGTGTTTGATAAAGGTAATCGAAGATCGTCATGCCGGTTGCTTCTCGAAAAATTTTTGTTAAATGATGTTTGCTGACATGAAGATGAGCTTCAATTTGCTCCAACCGAATATTTTCCATGTAGTTGGCCTCAATAAAATCGATCGTTTGCTGCACGTATTTTTCTTTGTCCGTTGCTTCTAATTTTTTCTCCAGGGCAGGTTCGCACAAGCGGCATATGTACATCAGCAAATCTAAGAAGTTGAAGAGAAATCGATGTTGACTAACAGCGGTTGATTGCTTATATAATGCGTTCAATCTAGTCATTGCGCTTTCGATTTCTTCCATTTCATGTTTTGACAAATGCAGATGGAAATGGCTTAATTCAAGAAACGGCTTCAAAGGATGATTGATCGTTAGTGCCTGATGCAGCATGTCAGTGACGGCTGGATCGAATAAAAATCTAGTGCTGACGCAATGATCGGAAAAATTCGTGCACATCCTGTCTTCTTCTTTGATTGAACCATCCATGAGCAGCAGCGTGCCGGTTTTCACATGAATCATTTGATGATTCAGCCAATACGTGCCTTGACCACGATGAAAATAGTGGATTTCGTAACAATGCTGCATAAAAACATCCGGCAAAGGCGGACATGGCTCTTTTTGCTTGTAAGCGAACAGAACGTTACGCTGCGTGTGAAATGCGGTATTCATGCGTTCCTCCCTGAAAAGATTGCAAACATGATTGCAAAATGGAGAGCGTTTTCATTTTACGATTATAACATACATGGAAAAAAGCTGAACAATCATTTCAACGCGGCAAAATGAGAACAGCATCCAATCTAAATAAAAAAACAACCTGTCTCAATCACGAGTAAAGACAGGCTGTTTCGTTCGATCGTGTCAGCCGATGCTTGCTGCTGAATTATTTTCCTAACTGTTCGGAAATCGTTTGATTCGTTTTTTCTTCTGCTTCTCTTAGTGCGGTGTTGACATCTTGATTCCCGAGAATGACTTGGGTGATCGCTCCTGCAATATTGACGTCTGCAATGCTGTTAAACTGTGTAATCGGAACAGCGGGCGCCAGCTTTTTCGGGAGCAAAGCTGCGCGATTTTTCCCTTCATACATGGGGGAATTGGCGCCGAAAGCGTTTCGCATCTTTTCTGTATTAATTGCACTGATATACTGCCCTTCTTCAACAAAAGGAAGCTGATATTGTTCCGAAGTCAAAAACGCCATCACTTGAAATGCTTCATCTTTATGCTCGCTGATTGAGGTCAGCCACAAAGAGTTCGGGTACGGCTGTGGACCGACGTCCGGCATGTCTGGGAATTCGGGGAAGGAGGCCAAATCCCAATTCATTCCGGCCAGTTCCTCTTGGGTATGCTGCGTGCTGACCGGCAGCCACATCGCTGCTGTGCGGTCTTCGATAAACATTTTTCGCTGGTTAGCAACATAGGAAAGCATGTCTTGCGTCGGGTTCATGCCTTCAATCTGATAAAAGCGTGTGATATTATCAATAAAAGGCCGCCATCTTTCATTAGAGAAATCTGCCTGCAGCGTGTCAGGGTTGACCAGTTCCAACGAAAATTGGTTTAAGCGCACAAGATGCTGCAGTGATGCCAACAATCCTCGGTATTGTACGCTGCCTTCTTCACGCGTTAGTTTTCTGGCCAATTCATAGGTTTCGTCCCACGTCATGCCGTCTTCAGGGTATGCTTGCCCGAATAAATCAAAAATATCTTTATTGTAATAAATAGTTGCCGGAGACAAGGACATCGGCAGGCCGTACATGCCGCCGTCGCCTAACTCTTGCAAGAGAGCGACGGAAGAAGGCTCAAGCAAACTGAGATCATAATCATATTTTTCGATCAGCGGAGCAATGTCGAACTGCAAATCGTATCTAAGCACCCAATTGGATACGAGCCCGGTGGAAGCCATTACCACATCAACTTGTTCTCCTGAAGTGATTAACTTTTCCATTATTCCGGCAGAGTAAGGGATGAAACTTACCGTAATGTGCGGAAACTTGCTTTGAACAGGGTCTGCCAGCACATGGCGGAACCGTTCTTCCGGCCAGTCGCTGCTCGCATCGATAAACACAAGTTCAACAGGATCGAGCGGCTCATCTGTTTCCGGCTCAGGTTCGGCATCTTGCCTTGCATCGACGACAGCGGTTTCATTTTCCGATGATTGCGCCGGCGGAGCTGTTTCTAATTCATCCCCGCTTGTACATGCCGCCAGCATCAGCATAACAGCAGCGAGGATCAGAAAGAACAGTTTAAATCTGTTGCACAATTTCGGTTCCTCCTTTGCATTATTGCATACTTTTCCATAAAATATCACGCCATTCGCTGGGTTGCTGTTCTCTGATGTATGGATTTGCAGGGGAGTTTGACTGTGGTTGACTTCTTCATGATCATTGAGCCGGCAGCGGAACTGTTTCGAGAAACAAGAATTGCGACATGAAAGGGGGGGAAATGATGAGTTACCCAAGACGCGGTTTGTTGTTTGATGAGTATTATTATTTATGGAATTATCCGTTTACGAAATCGATGCATACGCATCCGTTTTATGAAATTTATTATTTTCACAGCGGCAAGTGCCGTTATCAAATTGGAAAAGAGATATTTGAATTGCAGCCCGGCAGTTTAATCATTTTAGATGGACTTGCGCCGCACGGACCGATCGTCGATCGCCGACATGAGTATGTGCGGTCGATGTTTACATTTCATCCTTCGATCGTAAAGCTTGTTCGGCGTGAGCAGTTGATGCTCGATCCGCTTCGCCCGTTTGACGTGCTGAGGCATCATCACATTCGTTTGCAAGGCGCGTTAAAGGCAGATTTTGAAGAACATTTGCAGCGTCTGAATCATCATTACGGCAAACCGAATCTCATTGATTTGCAACGTCTAATGCTTTGTTTTCTAGACTTGCTCATGTTTATTTATGAATGCTGCATGGATCAAATGGAGGCAGCGGAAGTAGTTAAGACGAGCAAAGAAGAAAAGGTGAAAGCAGTCACTTCGATCATCGAAAAGCATTATGATGAACAGATCAATTTAGAGTATATGGAAAAAAAGCTGCACGTGAACAAAAGTTATTTGGCTCGCATTTTTCGTGAATTGACGGGCATGACGATCATCGATTACTTATATAAGCATCGCATTCATCAAGCGAAACTGGTGTTGTTTCAGCATCGAACGATGGCGGTGACAGAAGTGTGCCGCAAGGTCGGTTTTAAACATCTTTCGCATTTCAGCCGTTTATTTAAGCAAATGGTCGGCATGTCGCCGGAACAATATCGGAACTATTTGAGAACCGGCGTTGTAAGTTAATCGGGGCGAACATCATATAAAATAGAAATATAAGGATCATTTGTAATATCCCAGCATCGGAACATGTCAACCCCTTAAACCGGCGATTGCCGGTTTTTTTCTTTGTGTCATCTAAATTCCAAAATAAAATAAAGTTTGATGAAAACAGTATTGATTAGATGTCATACAAGACATTTTTACTGTTATATTTGCGGATTTTCTCAAAAAACACTTCAAATTTCAAAACTTTATTCCAAAATGAACTGAACTCATGTATAATGAAATTAATTGATGAAATGAGATATAACGACAGCGGATTGGGGAGAGGATAAGTGATGCATCCATTAAATAACAACAAAGACGGGACATTAATGATGGGTAATTCTAACCGTACTTATAAACATTCTGTTCATCGAGAAAAAATGTCTGTCGGCAGCCCCTCTGCCCAAAGAGAAACAAATTGGAAACTGCTGCTGCAAATATTTATTTCTTTCTTAAAAATTGGTCCGGTAACGTTTGGCGGCGGCTATGCCATGATACCATTGATCGAAAAAGAAGTGGTGACGAAGCGCAAATGGGTCGAAACGAAAGATATTGCAGACGTGTTTGCCGTTGCGGAATCTGTTCCCGGAGCGATTGCGATTAATTCATCCACATTTATCGGCTATCGGCTGGCAGGCGTGCGCGGGGCGATCGCGGCGATGGCCGGGGTGCTGCTTCCGACTTTTCTGATCGTTGTCGCTCTTTCGATGTTTTTCCTTCATGTGCAGGATC
>CALKAN010000202.1 GCA_937983035.1 uncultured Paenibacillaceae bacterium
AAGACGAAGATAAACCGCGCAAACATATTCATGTCATCGCTGGAGCCGGCGCGGGATCCGAACTGTTAACCGCTTTGTATCAGCTGCCTGTGCACGTGACAGTCGGACCGCTGGAAGAGCACGATCCGGATGCCGTATTGGCCAAACAATTAGGCATGCATGTGCTGACATACTCGTCATTTGAAGCATTGTCTGAGCATGCGGCGGCTGCAGCTAAACCGTTCATTGATCAGGCTGACCTCATCATCGCAGCGCCGGTCCCCATCGGCTCTGCGAATGAGCGTTTGGCGGAGTTGGTTCAGTCAGCGACGATCATGGCGGCCGGTTCCATAGAAACATCGCAAAGGACATTGGCCGACTATGTGCAGCGGCCTGCGGCGAGCTTGGACCAATTGAAGCAAATGATCGAGGAAGAAAAAACGCCGGAGTTAAGTTTGCGGTAAAAAATTGTCACTTTTTTGTTTCAGATGCAGCAACGAAATTGGGCAGATTATAGTTATAATGTAGTGTGGAGGCATTATATGAACATAAAAATAGCGGAGGAAAAATGATGAAATATAATAAATGGATCTCTCTGTGCCTTGTTATTGGCTTAGCGATTCTGCTTGCAGGCTGCGGCGGAGCGGCAGAACAGCAAACGCCGGCGGCAAGCGGGGAAGAAAAAGTTCAATACGAATGGAAGGGCAGAACGATTTCGATATCGAAAGAACCGAAACGGATTTCTGCTTTGTCGTCTGATGTGACGGAGGCATTGTTGAATTTGGTGGATACAGATCGCGTGGCGGTCGTATCTTCTAATATTAACAATGAAAATATGTCTCATTTCAGCCATATTGCGGATAAGTTCGATGTTAAAGTTTCCGGGTTTGGCTTGGATCCGGAACAAATTATCGCTTATGACACGGATTTGGTCCTGATTACGATGACCCATGAGGCGGAGCAAGATGCCATTGAGCTGCTTTCGCAATCAGGCATCCCGCTGGTTGATTTTGACAATTGGAATACGGTGGAAAGTTTAATAGAGAATATTCGATTCATCGGCCAGATAACGAATACAGCTGAGGAAGCTGCTGCCATCATTAAAGAAATGGAGCAAGTCGTCAGCGACGTTCAGGAACAGTTGAAAGACGAAAAGGAGCGGCCGGTTGTGATGGCTTTGTCGCAAGTTTCTTCTAATTCAGGCCCGTATTTGCTCGGTCCGACAAGCATCACGTACGATGTATTGAAGCTTGCGGGAGCGAAGCCGGCATCGGATGTTTTGAACTTGGAAAGAACGGCGCCTGTGTCGATTGAGCATATTATGGAGATCGATCCGGATTATATTCTGCTTGTGGAATGGTCGCAAACGAGCGAGGAATTTGCAGAAATGGTGCAGTCGGAAGCTTTTCAAATGTTGAAAGCATCCAAAGCCGGCCAAGTAAAATATATGAAGGCCAAAGATGTTCAAATTTCCAATCCGCAAGTCGTTTTGAAAGGGTTGCGTGAAATCAGCGCTTGGCTGCATCCGCAGCTGTTCGAGGAGAAGTAAGTTGTCGACGTTTGTGCTGGCATAAGTGTCTGAAAACAGACGGACTGATCAAGATGGAACGAAGCGGGAGGGGAAGAAGTTTGATAGGTCTGATTTTGTTTGCATACGGGGCGCCGGAATCAATAGATCATCTGAAGGAATATTATACGCATATTCGCCACGGCAGCGCGCCGTCTGAGCAGGAAATGAGCGCCACGATCCGCAGCTATCACCGGATCGGAACTGCGGACACGCTCGGCGCCATTACGAAAAGGCAGGCAGCAGCCTTGGCGCAGCTGCTTCAATCCCGTGTCGGCGAAGAAGTCAGAGGTTATGCCGGGTTTAAGCATACGCCGCCTTTTGTGGAAGATACGGTCCGACAGATGGTTCGCGACGGTGTTGACCGAATAGTAACAATGGCGATGACGCCGCTCAATTCCAGAACCGGCACGATGCTGTATCGGAAAAAAGTCGATCAAACGCTGGAGCAACTGAATGAATCGATTCCGGTTGTGCATGTGGAAAATTGGCATCTGCACCCGTTGTACTTGGATGTCATGACTGATCGAGTGAAGACGGCTGTGCAATGGCTTCCCGAGGATGCCCGCATGAATTGCACCGTCATATTTACGGCTCACAGTCAGCCGGGCAAGTTGGAGCGGCATGAGATCTATGCGACGCAATTTGAAGAGCTGTCGGAAGGAGTGGCAGACCGATTGCGCATGCCTCATGTGCGCTTCGCAAAGGCTTATCGAAGCGCGGGCACTAAAGGGGAGTGGCTCGGTCCCGATGTGAAAGAAGTGATCGAGGATGAGGCACGATCCGGAACAAAAGGCATCATTACTTGCGATTTGCTGTCCATGACCTCGAATATTGAGGCTGTGTATGATATCGGTTACGACTTGCAGCCGATCTGCGAAGAAGCCGGCATGATTCTGATTCGCACGGAATTTCCGAACGATTCCTTTGATTTTATGCATGCTGTTTCTTGCATTATTGAGGAAACTATTGCAGAGTCAAATGATTTTCTCCTGAATGGGCACAATAAGAGCGTCAGTTAAATGGATGCAAGGAGAAAGCGCAATGGATCAATCGATGAACGAGTATCAAGATGAAATGAAGTACGGGGCAGATTACAAATGGATTCCGGCCGCATCCGTCCGCCGCGGTGTCAGCGTGGAAGCAGCGCCGAATCTGATTTGCCATACGGTGCAAATCGTAAATGTTTGTTTTGCCGGCACTCGGCAAGGTTATGCATTGGTCGATGCCGGGATGCCTGGATCTGCGGATAAAATTATTGCTGCTGCAGAAGAACATTTCGGCGCAGACACAAGACCGAATGCCATCATATTGACACACGGGCATTTCGATCATGTCGGCGCTGTGATTGAGCTCGTTGATTATTGGGACGTGCCGGTGTATGCTCATGAGAAAGAGATTCCTTACTTAACGAATAAGAAGCAATATCCGGATGCCGATCCTTCTTCTTCAAGCGGTTTGATTGCGAAATTGTCTCCTTTGTTTCCAAGAGACCCGATTGACTTGGGCGGACATGTGCATCCGCTGCCTGCGGACGGCTCCGTTCCTGGTTTGCCGCAGTTTCAATGGATTCATACTCCCGGCCACACTCCAGGTCACGTATCATTATTCCGGGCAGAAGACCGGGCATTGATTGCAGGGGATGCTTTCGTAACGGTCAAACAAGAGCATCTTTATAAAGTATTGACGCAGAAAGCGGAAATCAGCGGTCCTCCGAAATATTTTACGCCGGACTGGAAGGCTGCGAAACAGTCTGTGGCGAAATTA
>CALKAN010000203.1 GCA_937983035.1 uncultured Paenibacillaceae bacterium
GGAATCCGTTCATATTTGGGCGAATCGCCCGGCCGATTCAAGATAAAATAATTTTGGCCTTTGACACCGGCAATCCTCCCATCTTGCAATGTTACGTTGGAACTCCGCTTCGTCGGTGTCCAATCTTGCGGCAGCGAAGGATTTTCCACAAGTTCAAACGTGCTGCTGTCATAATAGAAATATTCTTCATCCGCTTTAACGCATATGTATTTCGCATTGATGTCAACGATTTCGCCGACTTTTCCACGTTCACCGAACTCTATAAAGCGTTCTGCTTCGATGTCCCAAGCCGACAATGACGGTGCTTCAAAACCGCAGCTGACAATAATGTATCCCGGCAAATCACCGTAAACCGTCCTCGAATACAAATTTTTTGGATTCGTTGATGCCCTTCCGAGATTTTCCAATACATGCCGATTTGGATCATATCTTAATAATACACACCCCGGATAAGTGCCGCCGTAAATCATGCCGTCTGATCCCTGCGTGAAATTCCAAAAATATGTTTCTTTTCCGTCTCTCAGCGGTTCCGCCCATTTCCTCGTCTTTAAGTCTAATACGTGCAAATATGCGTACTGTGCACAAGTTCCGACAATCAGTTTCTCATCGTTCCAGTTATGCAGCGCCCAAGCCCCATTGTCAGCCGGAAGCGGCACAGATTCCCCTTCCCCTGTTTCTGTGTCAATCAAGACAATGTTTCCTAGAGCACCCGCGGCAAAATTAGAAAGAACAAGTTTCTCGCGTCCATCTTTCGGATCGATCACCGTCGTTTTGTTCAGCACATTGAAATTTCTGCTTGGTTCCGCCAATCTCTCATAAGTTAAAGGAATTCGTTTCGAAAGTTTCGAATTCATATTCTTCCCCGCTTTCCGCTGAGTTTCATTCCTATTGTATGAATGAGTGCAGTTACAATAGCACAAATGAATTCAAAACGTCCGACAAATTTTTACTTAAATCGGATTAAATATGATTTTTTATATAGAACATGAATCTGAATAAACGGCTAATTTCGATTCGTCCAGCAAGCAGCCCTGAACATCATCTGCTGACTGCGATCGTCTTTCCATCGTGAGACCGATGCAATCATATGCATGAAAAAGAGGTTTGAATGCTTGGCAAGAGCAATTAAGCCGCCATAACGGCGGCTTGGCTGCTTATCGCATTCAATGCTTCAGTTGGCATTGTCAGAAATGACCTGACAGCGTGCACGGGACACGCTGCCTCACTGAAGATTCCAATTCCGATGCAACGACCTCGAAAGAGAAACATTCAGATCTTAATAAACAGGATGCGGCCATTGGATTAAACCGCATTTGAAAACAACCCAAAAATTCTCGAGAGCACTTTGATGATCATCGCTTGCCAATCCATGCCCTGTTCATCACCAGACTTATGTCCGCCTGCCGCAGCTTGATCGTTTCCGTCGGCAGCATCTTCCCGTATTTGCTCCGGTTCATTTAATCCGTAATCCGGGTTCACCTTTCCTTCTCCCAACGCTTGCAAATCTTCCTCTGCATTTGATAACGGCGCTGTCCTCGTGCACAAGCCTGTATGATATTCACCGTCTTCTCCGTACGCATATACGATATATTCCGCACCAACTTCAAAATGATACCCGCAGCTGGCGGTGCTCAATGCGGTTTTTAATTTGACAACGTCTTCTGCATCGCCCTTCCACACTTCCTTCACTTCCATCGTAACCGTAACAGGATCAATGGATGACCTGACAATTTTCGGTTCATCAATAGATCGCACTTTTCCAGAAAATACTGCTGAACTGCTCTCCATCGCTTCCTTCGGCGGCGGCGGAGGCACGCATGAACAAGCATGACTCGTTTCTGGATCCAAGAATCCGATGCTCAGCCAAACAGCGCATACGATGATGAATATCCGTTTCATCATGAACATTCCTCCTTTCCCTCCTAAACGAACAAGAAAAAAGAATTGTTGCAAATGAATGATGAATAATGTGTGCGTATTTTTGAAACTGAATTCAAATATCGCAATAAATCGATGAAACACATTGTTTTTTTGACGTCGCTTCAAAAACATTAAACAAATGTTTAATCGGGGACTTAATTTGAATTGATGGATGAAAACCTTCAAACTTGATATAATGAATGACGATAAAAATTCCTTTTTTTGCTAAAAGAGGGCATTGAACGCCATAAGAAAGTTATTCGCAAGAACAGTGAAAAGAAAGGAAAGGGAATGCATGATGAAAAAAGCGAAGTTATTGCTCATTCTATTGCTCGCAGCATTCACGGTGATCGGCTGCACATCAGGTTCCGAACAAGTTGAACCTGAAGATCAAGCATCATTTCGGTGGGAAGCATTAAACAAAGATGATTTGAGCAAGGGAGTGCTTACGAGCCTGAAATTTCAAATCGGGGCCAAATTTGATGATATTATCGATGCTTGGGGCATTCCGAAAGACGAGGATTACATGCGCGGCGGCAAATACTATCATTACGAATTCGAAGATTACCACATGTTTTTCTTTGATCCTGAAGTTAGCAGCACAGTCAAACATATCCAGCTCAATCCGAAAATAAACATCTCGTTAAACGACATTCGCGAACTGCTCGGAACGCCGAATTTTGACGAACATGATGAATTGTCCGGCAATTGGGTGATCGGCTACAACTTTGATCATTATACGCTGTTTGTCAGCAGCAACGCGAATGATCCTAACAGCGATGTAATGTACTTTTTCTTAAAAAGCGAAAACTAAAATATCATCTTCCTTCCTAGCAGGCATTACACCGATGCATTTATCGACATTCCTGTGAAAACTATGAGCAGCTCATGGAAATCAATTAAAAATGTGGTAAACTTTAATAGGCAATACTTAACGATAAAAATTAATGGAGTGCATCTGCCTATGAGCAACAAACAACCAGCTGATAACCATGTCAAGCGCAATTACAGACCAGCGATCATCATCATTTCCACGATATTGATCGGTGCGGTCGGCATCCTTGCCGGCATGCCGGGAGTGGAAGACTTCGATGCGTTTGATGTGACCATCCTTCCGATGATGAATGCGATCTTTAATACGTTTACTTTTATCTTCTTGCTCATTGCATTTATCGCTGTTTTAAAAGGGAAAATCGATTTGCATCGGCGTTTGATATACGCCGCCTTCGTGACAACCACATTATTTTTAGTCACATACGTGACGTTTCATTTTCTCTCGCCCTCCACTCCATACGGCGGAGAAGGCATCATGGCTTTCATTTATTATTTTGTTTTGATCACTCATATTGTGCTCGCGGCAGTCATCGTTCCGCTTGCGCTGACTTCAGTCGCGAGAGCTTGGAACAGAGAGTACGACCGACATAAAAAAATTGCGCGTTGGACAATGCCGCTTTGGCTGTATGTCAGCTTTTCGGGTGTGCTCGTTTACATTATGATTTCCCCGTATTATTAAGAGACAAATAGAAAAAGGCCGCATGCGCAACAGACGACTCCCTATGCGAGAGTCGTCTGTTGTTGTTTATTTATCAGCTGCGGCCAAACAACCGATTGCGCAGCGCGATCAATCCGCCGCCCAATGCCGCCAGCGCTGCTGCCGCGCCTGCAAACAACGCGGAATTGGACGATTGCTCTGCTGGAAGCTGCTCAGACGCTGTTGCAGTTGCCTCCATGGCTCCTTCGGCAATCATGGCATTGCTGACTCCTGCACCTTGGCTGGCATCTGCAGCGTACAGCACCGCCTGCTCTCCTTCCACTACATTTATTTTGTCATTGCCTAACTGTTCGTATATATAAGCTGCCTTTTCATTGCTGTAATCCAGGATGCCAATCTCTACATAATCCGTACCCGGACTTGTATGCGTAACCGTAATCCCTTGCTCTTTCAACTGCTCGGCATGGTCTTGGAATAAGAAGCGGTCAACTTGTGCATGCAGCTCAAGCATTTCTTCGGAATATGCAACCACACCGCTGGAAACCGGCTGATCAGGATCCAATGCCGGACCGCTCACCGCTGCATTCCCTGTATCCACGATTGCGGGTCCTAACGTATATGCCTGTTTCATTTCGATGACTTGGACAGGATATTCAGCCAGCAATTGCTCCAAGTATTGAGCATGGTCTTCTTTATACGGGTCGATGCCGATTTCGATATAATCACCATTCAGTCCTGTAAGCGTAACGTTGATCCCTTTCTCCTTTAACTGTTCTGCATATTCATGGAACAGCAATTGATCAATCTGGCGATGCAGCTCTTTCCATTCATAGCTTATATCGGGATTCGCAATTGGAGCGCTCGGTTCGATTTGGAAAGCTGCATCCGGTTCAATTTGGAAAACTGCTTCTGGTTCAATTTGGATGGACAGCTCCGGCTCAATCTGTATCGAAGCCATCGGTTCATTCGCGTTGGCTGCAAATGCAGTTCCGCTGAACATGACAGCCGCACAGCTCCCAATTACGAATGATTTCATCCATTTATTGTTTCCTTTAACATCACGACTGTTTGCGATTTTTACTTGTTTATTCATTTTCATTTCCTCCCTTTTCATTCATCCAAATGATATTTTTGCAAGTGTCTGGTGATCTCGAGCAATTGTTCCAAATGTGCATTGCCTTCAATCACATAGGACACAGGATCAGCATTCAAATAAATTTGAACAGGTTCTTCCGACCGCACATATGCTTGCCCGACAGGCGTTTCTATTACATTTGCGCTGTCCGTCAGCTGTTCTTCTCCCTCTAGATTCGCAGTAATCGTCATCCATTGCTGGGACTCGGTTTCATATCTCAGCTCAACCATGACCGGTTGCTGCGCTTCCGTCCCGCGGCCGATAATGTCCGTTAATATGAACGCATTTGGCAGCAGGTCAGGAATGACCAGCTCTCCTGCAAATGATTTTGCGGCCTCATCCAATGTGCGATAACGCCATTCCTGCAAATG
This sequence comes from uncultured Paenibacillaceae bacterium, assembly GCA_937983035.1. GTDB lineage: Bacteria > Bacillota > Bacilli > Paenibacillales > CALAME01 > CALKAN01. Next base: position 4,919 of record CALKAN010000203.1, read on the forward strand.
CTGCGCTTGACCTGGCACAATATCCGAATCCACTTCGTTATTGGCTGCAAATATATCCATAGGTTCTTCGCCGGTCGATAACGTTGAGCCGTGGTGCACGCTTTCGATGGCAAAATCAGATTCAGGCACCCATTCTCCAGGCAAATCGGGTTCTTGCAAGAGTGTCGGGATCATCACGAGCATAAAGATGGCTGCTGCGGCAACAGGAGCAAAATAATGGAGTTTCCAACTTTTCCATTTCGGCATCTCCGCCTTAGACGTGCTCCTAATTTGTTGTTCCAAGGCAGCTTGTTTCAGAATTCGCTCTTTCAATGCGGCATCCATATAAATGTCTTTAAACAAGTGCTCATCTGCTTCTGCCTTGTATCGTTCTTGCAGAGCTTTGTGCATCTCGTTATTCATGAAGTCAACCCCTCCTCTCTCAACTGCTTCCCCAGCAACTCTGTCGCCCGATGCAGAAGAACGCGCACCGTTCCTTCGGGGACGTCA
>CALKAN010000204.1 GCA_937983035.1 uncultured Paenibacillaceae bacterium
ATGTAAGCTGCGCAAGACGGCGGCATCGCAGCAGCCAACTGTTCAAAATGACGCCGATCTTCCTCCTCGCTCAAATCAGGGCGCCACATGCCTCTTCCGCTGAACGGCTTGCCTGTTGAATGCATGCTTTCCGTTTCATATTGCCAACTGAACACTTCAATGCCAGGCACCATCTTCCTGCATTTGGCCAAATGCCAAACAAACAAAGCGGCGTGCTGCCAATAGTCGATGTCCGGACCAAATGCCATTTCTTTGCACAAATCTGTCCTCTGCTGATCTTGACAAGCAGCCAAAAAATGAAAACTGTCTAAAGCGCTCACAGCGATGCCGGCCGCAGAAACTTCATGCAAATGACCGCCGCGATGATCATCCGGCAGCCATAACAGAGCAGTTCTTTCCTTCATGCTCCTCCATTTCGGCAATGCTGACGCCAAACGTTGCTTCCATTCTCTCGGGTGCAGCAGTCTTCCCTCTTGCATGACATAACAAAAGAAAGCGTCACCTAACCATAATCCGTGAAGTACTCCGATCATCGCAGATCCCTTCTATTTGCTACCTGATCCATGAAAATTTCTAATGATGCATAACATTCATCCATTACATATTGAACCGTATAAACCATTCCATGCTTCATGCATGCTTTTGCCGAACATAACCATCACTAAATCACGCACACCCATCACTGTACATTACATCACTGTACATCTCATCAGTGTGCTTCTCATCTAATCAGCTACAGTCCAACTCAGCTGCCAGTCCAACTCAGCTGACATCCGATCAAATGCAAAATTTCAGTGCATTTTTCCAATTTCCTGAAATTTTCATGTTTTACTTAGTTTACTGATCCATCGAGTGAAAGGCAAGTCAAAAGCAAAAGGTTCGTGAAATTTCCAGTATGAATCTTTTATTACTGCATATAAGCTAGTATAATGGAATTCATGAGCGGTGGTGATTCATCATTTCGCCACCTTAGATATGTATTATTATTTGTAAAAGGAGGTATTCATAAATGACGTTCGTAATCACTTCCCCTTGCATTGATGAAAAGGCAGCGGATTGTGTTGATGTTTGTCCTGTAGACTGCATAGAAGAAGGCGAAGATCAATATTATATCGACCCAGACGTTTGCATTGATTGCGGCGCTTGTGAGATGGCTTGCCCGGTATCAGCCATTTATCATGAAGACGATGTGCCGGATGATGAAAAAGAATACATCGAGAAAAACCGCAAGTTTTTTGAAGATAGATAAAGACAAGAAGCTGTGCTTCCGATGTGCATGTGGGAGACAGCTTCTTTTCTTGCTGTTTTTTCATCCTTTTGGACAGCTCTTTGCAATGCGTCTCATTTAACTTTATGATGATTGTAAACCATCTTGATCACCATTTTGCCTTCAACACGTTTCTCGAAAGGAGATAATGATGGATCTCAAAGAAGCGTATGAGACACTTGGACTAACCGAAGACGCACCTATGGAAGAAGTCGAAAAAACATATGAGATGCATTTGCGAAGAAGCAGGCGCGGCAGCGATCAAGATCAGCTTTCCCGCATCAATGAAGCTTACCGCTTCATTAAAAATGAAGCATACAAACGAGCAATCGAAGCAAGCCAAGAAGGAAAAAAACCTTGGCAAGAAAAGCTTGAACATATTTGGTATTACTACAAATGGCATATCATAGGCGGGTTTTTGTTTATTTTTTTTGCTGCATCCATCGCACTGGCTGTAATAAATCATGTGCAAGAACAGAAAGAACTGGCGAATTTGCCGCCCCCATCCGTCGAAATCATGATCTACGGCGATTTCTTCTCGCCCAACACAGAGCGATTGGAACAGCAGCTGCTCAACGCGCAGAAAGAGTGGCAGCGCGTGCGCACGGTTTTCTCCTATTTTCCACTGGATGCACGCGATCCTTATGCGCTGGCTGCCCAGCAAAGAAGCTTGCTTGATTTAGTATCCGAGACTCCGGATCTTTTCTTGGCTGACGAAGACAATTTCATGAGATTGCATAAACAAGGCGCATTTCAGCCGCTGGACGCGTGGGAACAAGACATCTCCGCTTGGTTCGAGAAAGATCAGCTCATCTACTTGCGTGATGAAGAAAACGGGGAAGAACGCTTATACGGGATTGAAGTTGCGACAACCGGCGTGTTAGACGGCGTATTCTTCGAAGTGGAAAGCGTCATTTGCGGCATAAGCATTCATGCTGCCAATCTTAACGAAGCGATTGAAGCATTGCGAGTCATATCGTCAGAAAACAACTGATGTCTGTGCTTCAATAACAACTTGACCACGCCTGAACACAGCCATAAAAAATGAACAATAAATAAACAGGAGGTTAACCATATGATTTTATCCACGACGCCAACGATTGAAGGTCATCCGATCAAAGAATACCTCGGCATCGTATGCGGTGAAGCCATCATGGGCGCAAATGTCGTCCGCGATATTTTCGCATCCATTACCGATATTGTCGGGGGACGGTCCGGCGCTTATGAAAGCAAACTGAAAGATGCGCGCGACGTTGCATTTCGAGAGATGGAAGCATCAGCATCGAGACTTCGCGCGAATGCCATTGTCGGGATTGACATCGACTATGAAGTCGTGCGGGACGGCATGTTGATGGTTACCGTGAGCGGCACCGCTGTGCGCATTTGAAATTTCCTGGCACAATTATGCCGAACGCTCACTATTTCCTTACAAAGAGCATGACGATCATGTGACAAGCTGCCGGCATTCAGACCTTGCCGGCAAACCAGCAGCACATGCCGCGTGATCTTTCGCGCAAGCCAAAAAAGGGAACCCGCGCAAGGTTCCCTTTTTCCGCAATGACTCTGTTTTTTTTTCATCAACATTGACGCTGCTCTACATTGAATGACTTTCATGGAGCGTTGTCCCGGATTCGCCTGTAAAGCACCCGCTAGTACAAGCTTCTGCAGTTTTCCGGCACTTGAAAAGGACTCTCTTTATTGATGCGCTCATAAAACATAATCCCGTCCAAGTGATCGATCTCATGTTGAAAAACGATGGAAGCATACCCTTTCAGCTTCAATTCGATTTCTTCTCCCTCTATGTTCACTCCTCTGACTCTAATCCGCTCGTACCTCGGAACAAACCCGTATATTTCCCGATCAACGGAAAGGCAGCCTTCTCCTGTCGGCAAATAGATCATCGAAACAGAATGGCTCACAATTTTCGGATTGATGATGGCATACTCATGCACTTCACCCGCTTCATCCTTAAAATAAGCTGCGAACATTCGCTTATTCAAGCCGATCTGATTCGCCGACAAACCGACTCCTGCACGCAAGTTATATTTTTTAGATAAATGCGGATCTTGGCTGTTTTTCAAAAAATGAATCATGCAAATTAATGTTTCCTTATCTTCCTCTGAAGGAGGCACCGATGCTTCTTGGACAGGGCGATGCAATATTTCATGTCCTTCCCTGACAATATCTTTCATCGTGATCCTGTAATTCGAATGAAATTTGCTCATGTATAAAATAATTCCTCCACCTGAAATAAATTCTTCGCCTCGATCTTTCACAGGCCTAATCATTTGGAAGCCGTTGCCGCTTGCGATCAATTTTTTTTGACGAGCTGCTCTTATTCCCAGCCCCTCAAGAGTGTCAAACATATTTGACATTGATTATAACAAACTTGGCTTACCTGTCAATGCCTCTGCATAACCAGCATCAAACGGCAAATCTTCATCCATGACCAAAAATTGGGCTCATTTGCTAACTCGTTTCAACTTTCGCACAACACATTCGCCGCACATGATTCAACATCGGTTTTCAAAGTGTATGCCGGAACCGGAATCAAAGCTGGAATGAATGACAACTCAAAGCTGAAAAACGTCTAATTTAAGCCCCAAAATATTTTTTTATAAAAAGTTTTCTTTTTAGTGTTGCAACCTTTTCTCCTGCATGCTATAATAAGGTACTCATATCACTTATGGAACAGTTGATTCACACATTGCAAGAGGCTTTGACACCGTCTTTAATTCGGCTTGGGCTGCCTGGTCGCGTGTGAATTCCGCCATCAGTATATGAAAGAATATATATTTTTTTGGAGGTTTTTCTTTAATGGAAACAGGAACAGTTAAATGGTTTAATGCGGAAAAAGGCTATGGTTTTATCGAAATGGAAGGCGGAAACGATGTATTCGTACATTACAGCGCGATCCAAGGCGAGGGCTTCAAATCTTTGGATGAAGGTCAACGCGTTCAATTTGATGTCGTTCAAGGCAACCGCGGCCCGCAAGCTGAAAATGTTGTAAAATTATAATCGGCTGATAAAAACCGTCCATTCGGACGGTTTTTTAATTTGCCAATATACTTTTGGGTCATCAAAAAAGTGACGCGCCAAGCCCGAGGCTTGAACGCGCCGCTTTCCTGCTGCATTATTGCGAAGCTTTCGCAGCTTGAATCTCCTGATTCGTTGCTTCTACCGCTTCTCTAAGCGCCGTATTCAAATCTTTCTCGCCCAATACTGCAACGTTGAACGCTTCCGTCATGTGCTTGCGAGCAATCGCATCATATTCGGTCAGATGGTGCGGAGCTGCACGCTGAGCCGGAATCATCGCTGCCACGTTTTTCCCTTTGAAGTTCTCCAGATCTGCGCCATAAGCAGCTCTAATCTCATCATTGTTCAAGATCGTTGCGCGAGGCATTCTTCTCGTAAAGTCCATTTGGAATTCATCTGAAGTCAAATACATTAATACTTCAAAAGCTTCATCCTTCTTCTCGCTCAGGCTTGCCACCGTATGGTAGTTCGTGTAAGATTGCGCACCCATGCCCGGATTCTCGTCATAGAAAGGCACGGATACAACATCCCAGTTCATTTCAACCGGCGGCACTCCTCCAGTGAAGTTCGTGTACATCGCAACAATTTGATCCTTCTCAAACCATTGACGCTGCAAGGTAACATTCATCTTCTCGCGGTCTAAATTATAGCCGTCGATTTGGTAAAAACGAATAACGCTTTCATAAAACCGTTTCCAAGCATCATTGTCAAAAATGGCTTGATGAGTTTCCGGATCAATCGGGCTCAAGGAGAGCTGATTCGTTAAACCTTGATGGTTAAAAGAAGTGACGTATCCGTAATATTGAACTCCGTCTTCCACGCGGGTCAATTGCACGGCTAAATCATAAATTTCATCCCATGTCATGCCGTCTTCCGGATAAGGCACTGCAAACTTGTCAAAAATATCTTTGTTGTAGAACAGACCAGCTGTTGCAGTCCATACAGGCAAGCCGTAAATGCCTCCGTCAGCAACCTTTTGCTGGAATTCGATCGTTGTCGGCTCTAAGCGGGAAAGATCATAGTTATACTTGTTAATCAGTTCTGTCAAATCATATTCCAAACCGTATTCAATCAGATGAGAATAAATTTGTCCGCTGGAATAATAGAAAATATCGATTGTCTGACCGGCCGTCAGCAATTCCGGAATTGTTGTCCCAGACCCGGCAGGGATAAATTCGATCTTGACATGCGGCATTCCTTTCTCGATCGCATCGCCGTACTCTTCCCTAAATTGTTCTTCGGTTCTCGCCGTCGGCGTATAATAAACCAAAGTGACTTCTTCTTTCGGCTTTAACTCTTGGACCGGCTCTTTGTTTCCGCTTTCACTTGCGCCGGAAGAATCATTGCTTCCTCCAGACGGCTGCGGGCTTGTATTTGTCGAATCCCCTGAACAAGCAGCCATTGCAACAGCCAGCAAACCGATCAGCATTGCCAATAAAATTCTTTTCATCTTGTACCTCCATCATTATTGAAAATCACAGACCAACCAACAATTCGACAAATTGCAACGGTTTTCAATTTTTCTCTGCATATAAAAAAACCGTAGTTCTCTATACCCCAACCCATTCCCAGTCAATGATCTTCTTCGAGCTCTGCGGTCATCGTCCTCCTTTCACACGTGTGAACTTTTTGCAACCGCTTACCCCCGATATAAAAAAATAAAAAAAGCTATTGCACTTTCATCATATCTTCTCTAATTTTTTTTGTCAATATTTTTTCTGTCGAAAAATTGTCGGAAATTTGCCGTTTTTTGAACTAATCATTGCAAAGAAAGATCCAGCGGCTGCAAAGCCAACGTTTTATTCGCCCATTTCTCTGCTGCTGTTTTATCATGCGTAATCATGATTACAGCATGGCCTTGTTCGACGTAATCCGCGCAATGCGACAGCAATCGATCAGTGCTTGCATAATCCAATCCTGCCGTCAGCTCATCCAAAATGATGAGTCTGGGCTGACCGATGAGAACAGACGCCAGCGTCAAGCAGCGTTTGTCAGCAGCGCTCAGCTGATAAGGATTTTGATCCATTTGGCTCGCTAAACCGAACCGTTCCAGCCACTCCTTTGCTGTTTCCTCATCCTGTTTCATTACCCGAATGCGATCATTTTTATCTTTGATTTGCTGCGCTCTTGCCTGCAAAGTGTAAGCACATTCTTCCAAAACGGTGTCTGCAACAAATTGATGTTCAGGCATTTGAAAAACATAGCCCACCATCTCTGCTAAAGCTGCCTGATCCCATTTTTCAAGCGGTTTGCCCAGCAATTCAATCGCACATTCTTCTGACGGCAGCATGCCGGCAATCAATTTCCCTAATGTTGTTTTTCCCGCTCCGTTAGGACCAGTAACGATGAGAAAGTCTCCTTCCTCGACGATGACATTCACTTGATGGAGCACAGGCAAACGTTCCGCATCGCCGCTCATGGAATAGGAGTAGCTCAGATTGTTTGCTTTCAGCAGCGGAGCTGACTGCTCTTTCCTTGCTTTATAAACGTATTGTTTCTTCGCAGCGGAATCCGGAAGGCATCCAAGCTGCTGCAGCTTCCCGCTGTGTTGTTGCAGCAGCTCGGCTCTATTCGCTTGCAACACGATTCGGCCTTTGTGCAGCACATATATTTTGTCTGACGGCTCATCTTCATTGTATCGGGACGACAACGAAATAATGGTGTGCCCTTGCTTGTGCAATTCCTTCAATGTGTTCAGCAATCGCGAGGAAGATTCGTGATCCAAGTTGGCCGCAGCATCATCTAAAATGATGATCTGCGGCTTCATCGCCAGCATGGAAGCCATGCAGCCCCTGCTCGACAAGCATCAGGACTT
>CALKAN010000205.1 GCA_937983035.1 uncultured Paenibacillaceae bacterium
GAAATTCTAAGAAAATGTGAGAAAGAGCGAGAAAATATTAATTTATAGTGGGAGGGAAATTGATGAATAAACGATCGATGGTTGTCATTGCAAGTCTTTTCGTCTTATCGAGCGCTGTATTATTGAATTTTCAAGCAGAAGCTGCAAAGAACAATCAACAACTGCGTAATTTAGTTCAAGGTTTGCCTTACGAATGGTCAGATGATCCGGAGCCGCAGTATGCGGATGCCGAATATAAATTGACGGATGGAGAGCACGGTTCGGAACAATTTTGGGATTCTGCTTGGGTCGGCCATTTGCGCGGGAAAACGCGGGAAGTGACTTTTGATCTGGGAGAGAAGAAATCGATCGAGCGAATCCAAGCCAATTTTTTGCAAGATGCTGCATCCGGCATTCAATTCCCTAACACGGTATCCATCTATGTTTCCAACAATAAAAGAACTTGGGGCACCCTTGCCCATATCAACACGAAAATCGGCATTTGGACAAGCGGGCCGCCGGTCACGCAGCCGTTTGTCTGGGACGGCAAAGAGGATCGCTTTTGGAAAGGAAATCCGAACGCTGAGATGGCTTATGCCCGCTATGTAAAAGTAACCTTTACTGCAGAAGTATGGACATTTATCGATGAAATTGAAATTTGGGGCTATGATGGAAAAATGAACGGCGCTGTTCCCGTTCCCGCAGATCCTCCTAAATATATGCAGGCAGGAGAAGCAACGGGCGGAATTAACCATTTAGTGCTTCTTTACAACGGTCATTACGACAGCGGCGTCGGCCACTGGACAAAAGCTGACATGCTTCCTTATGTCAGCTGGGTGGATGAAAACGGCCGGCCCCAAGATTGGCTGTTTGACGGCGTCTTGTTGCTGGGATTGTTAACGCCGGGATATCGGAGTTTTGAAACAGGAACAGCGACATTGGAAGATTGGAAATGGTATTTAAATAAGACGTTTGGTCCAGAAGGAGAATTGGATCAGCTGAATGAAGCGGTTAAGGAAGCAAAAGAAGCATTAAACGATCCAAATTATAAAGAAAAAGTCGTCATCATGATTCCGAATCCTGGAAATGAATTGTCTGATTTCGGCGACGTGGATGGAGACGGTATTAGTGAAAATTTTAACGATTCTCTCATAGGTGCGGAAGCTGCTTATGAAAATAAACGGAAGGCGATTCATTGGTGGATGGATCAAGTCAATGAGCGGTGGGAAGAAGGCAATTATGAGCATTTGCAATTCACTGGAATGTATTGGCTCAGTGAAGGGGTCGGACTTTCTAATCCGCTCGAGCCGCAGTTGATCCAAAAAACAAGCCGTCTCGTTCATGACAACGATTTGAAGTTTTTCTGGATTCCTTACTTTCAAGGAAATCGAAATTATGATTGGAAAAGCTTAGGTTTTGATGCAGCTGTATTGCAGCCGAACCACTTTTTCTCTTCCGCAAGCAATCCGGATCGCATTCAAGATGCTGCCCAGTTAGCGCAAACATATCATATGGGCGTAGAGATTGAATTTGATGAGAGGATCAACGCGGATCCGGAAAAACGGGGACGCTATATCGATTATTTAAACGGCGGAGTCGACTACGGTTATATGAAGGATGCCTTTAAGGCTTACTATCAAGGCAATAAAGCATTGCTGGAGAGTGCTCTAAGCAGCGATCCAACCGTTCGCGAACATTATGATTGGATGTATCAGTTTATCAAAGGAACTTATAAAAAATAATATCATAATCTGAAAAAAGCCGAAGTTCATTAGGAATTCCTGAGAACTTCGGCTTTTTGCCAATTTTCTTTCGGTCCTGGTCAGCCGCATCGGCTGTCATAGGCTGTCTGCTGCTGAACTGTTTCGGAACAATTTATGCAGCCGCACGGCCGCATCGCCGGCATTTTCCAATCCGGCCCAGAACAGTTCCAGTTCGCGCTCCAACTCAAAAGCTTGCTGCGGATCCGAAAATAATTCAAACAAAAAATAGCTGTTGTCGATGTTCCCTTTGATGATATTGAGCGATTCCAATTCATGCTGCTGCCAAACTTGTTCGTTAATCGAGTGGAATATGGAATGAAAATTCGATTGGATGCTGATTTGCTGTTGAATGTCAGCTTGAAAAATATGATGCAAAAACAATTGTGCCAAGTCGGGATTGGCTGAACGCGCGGGAAGGACGAATACGTTGGATACGAGCAGCGTCGATTTGTGATCACCGAACGGAAGCGCCGCCACCTTTGGCGTGAAATCCATGCCCAGATTGCGCCATCCTGCGAGTTCAATCGATGTCGTCAATACCATCGCTGATTTTCGATTCATAAAAGCTGACGATTTGAGGTCCCGGACCGGCTGGAAAAGAGTTGCGACACGCTCGCGATGTACGAGATCATGAATAAAATTCAACGTTTTTTCGATTTCGCTTGCCGACGGATTTTCATGAAAATGGACTTGGTTTTGCAAGGCGATCACAGGCCAGCGGCTCGTGGACGATGTAAGCGAGAAACCGTACAAATCCACAATGCCGTCATGATCGGTGTCCAAAGTGAGCCGTTTCGCGGTTTGAATGAAATCTTGCTTATTCCATCCGGGTGCCGGCTCTTCCACTCCGTGCAGGCGAAAGAGTTCGGGGTTGTACGCCAAATAAACGGGGGAGAACGTGACGGGCAGCGCTTTTAACTCCTCTCCTTGCATGAAAGATTGGATCATTTTGGGATAAACATCGCTTGTTCTTCCGCCAAGCACATCTTTTAAATTGATCAGTTCGTCCATCTGAAATGCCGCTTCTTGAAATTGCTGCTCCGTAATGAGGAGCAAATCCGGCTCCAACCCCATCTCCAAACTTTCTCTGACCGAATCCCAAAACGTAAAACGGGGAAAATTCATCATTTTGACCTCGACGTTTGGATGGCTTTCTTGAAAGCGGTCGATCAGCATGGACATGCTTGCATCGACAAAATAAGAAGGAGCGGTAGCGATGATGCGCAGCACCTTCTTTTTGTTTTTTTCAATTTTCAGATCAGGCGACACGAGCGTGCCTTGTCCTGGTTTTTTGATGATGAGTCCTTCTTTTGCCAGTTCATCCAGCGATTTGCGCACGGAAGTCCGGCTGATTTCGTAATATTTGGTAAGCTCGTTCTCCGACATCAAAAACTCTCCGGGTTTGATAAATCCGGACAATATTTGTTCGCGCAAAATCGCCGCCAGTTTCGAATACCTGAATTCACTTTGTCTCTTCATCTGTGTTCTGCCTCTTATCTTTTATTGTTGCATAGATGCATGATGTTCTTATTATCGTAATACTAACAAAACAATCATACAAGTTCAATACAAGTTATGCTGGCATCTTCAGCGAACATGAGTTAAAATACAAGTATGATACAAGTGGGAGGGGACGCAGCCATTTGACGCCAAGCATTTGAAAAAATTCTGTTTGATGAAATCTCGTTGTTGAGTGACTGGAAGTTCGGTTCATGCGGCATTTATAAAAAAAGAGAGATCTTTCCAATGTGGAATGTAAACGATTTCTAACATGCGGAGGGTGAAATAATATGACGGTATTTCCATTGTACGAGGACACATCGACGCATCATTTGCTTGGTAAAAGTCAGCTTCCGTTTTTTGTGACGTTTAAAACATTGCACGCGAACATTCCGCTGCATCATCATAACTATGCAGAATTGTCGTTTGTCATTGACGGAAAAGGAACGGAAGTGTTAAACGGCAGGCCGCATCAGCTTCAAAGCGGGACCTTTACCTTTTTGCTTCCTCATCATATCCACGAAATTCACGTGGAAGAGCCGATTCGCAAGTATTCTTGCATGTTTGACGCTGATATTTTATTCGACAGCCCGTCTGATCAGCAGTTGGGACAATTGTTGCTGCAAACAGGAACCGAATTGCCCTCTCATTATGATTTGAATGAAGAGCAATCGAAACATGTTTACCGAATTTTGGAACAATTGCTGCATGAATATAATGACGAGAATTTCGCCAAAGATGTGCTCATCCGCGCCAAACTGATGGAATTGTTCGTCTATGTCATCCGCACGCAGCAGGATGTCGCGCAGAAACCGGCAGCGCCCTGCAAATCTGAGAATCAAATATTAGAAGTGCTGCGATATATGCATCTGCACTATCATGACAATTTGACGCTGTCCGGCGTTGCGGAAATGTTCAATTGGAACGCTTCTTACATGAGCCGCGTCTTCAAGCAAAGCACCGGCAAGACATTTACGGAATATTTGCATTTTCTGCGCATCGGGCGGGCCGCCAGCTTGTTGACGGGAACATCGATGAAGATAACGGACATTTCCGTCGAAGTCGGGTTTGACAATACGCGCACGTTTAACCGCGTTTTTAAAGAAATGAAGGGCGTGACTCCTTCTCAGTTTCGAATGTACAGCAAGATGCAGCGGGCCGCGGACAGTGTGTAAAAAGTTTACCATGTTTAGAAAAAAACTGTCCTGCTGCATGAAAAGAACCATGCCATAATACATTTAAGTTAAGAAGGGTGTGACTGATGATGAGAATGGCAAAAGTGGCAGTATTATTGGAAAAAACAGCTGCAGAAAAAAGATGGAAATTCGGTTTGAACGTATTTGAAAAATATATCGAAGAAATATTGGCTCACGCTGGGATCAGCTATGAAATGCTGGAAAGTTTGGAAGACGGCGTGCCGGAAGATGCGGACATCGTGCTGGACGTTCTGTCGCAAGAGAAAAGTTCTTTGGAAGCATTGCTCGCCTTTGCAGAAAAAGGCGGGAAAGTCATCAGCTATGCTGGGTTGAATGCTGCGGCGGAACAGTTTGGCTGCCGTGAAATCGCTTCAAACGGCGCTGGATATGCCAAGCTGCCGGCACAATTGGGAGATGCGCGGCCGATGCGTTATTTGCAGGCCAGGCCGTGGGTGATCGATGATGAATCTCGCGCGGAATTGCATGCCGCCGGTTCGCTGCACGCCACGCAGCCGAATGGAGAGCAGACGGCTCCTGCCTTCATCCGAATTCAAGTCGGATCAGGGAGCATAGATCGCTGGGCGGTCAATATGCTCTATACGATTGTCGGCATGCAGCAAGGAACGATGCCTGTCTTTGAAGACGGCATACCGGCAGCTGACGGCACCGGCAGCGTCAATGATTCGATCTTGAAAGCGGACGATCGCGTGGAGATGGATTGGACATGGGATCGGCTGACTACGCCGGAAACCGGCACTCCTTATTTCGCTCATCCGTATGCAGACTTGTGGAGGGAAGCTCTGATTACGCACTTGATGAAGTCTGTTGTGGACATGGGGCTTACGCTTCCATTCATCGGATATTGGCCGGAAGGCGTCTCACGCGTGGCGATGATTTCGCACGACAGCGACACGAATAAAGATGAACATGCAGAAGCAACGCTGGAAGTGCTGGAAGAGTGCGGCATTCGGTCGACTTGGTGCATGATCGAGCCGGGTTACAGCACTTACATTTACGATCGAGTCAGGGCTGCCGGACATGAGCTCGCTTTCCATTACAATGCGCTGGATGCGCAAAACGGCAAATGGGATGAAGCTGAATTTGTCAGACAGCTGAATTGGTTCAAGCAGGCGGCAGACGTGGAGGAGGTCACTTCCAATAAGAATCACTATACGAGATATGAAGGTTGGGGAGAACTGTTCCAATGGTGCGAAAAATACGGCATCGCCGCCGACCAAACGAGAGGACCGAGCAAGAAAGGAAACATCGGATTTTTGTTCGGCACGTGCCATCCGTATTTTCCGATCGCTTGGGCGGATGAGCGCAACCGGATGTATGACGTAGTGGAAATCGGATTTTTGACGCAAGACTTGGATCATCGCATATTGGCAGACTCGAGCGTCATCGTTCCGTTCTTGGAAGGCGTGGCCCGCGTGGAAGGCGTAGCCCACTTCTTGTTCCACCAAATTCACATTAAGGAACAGCCGAAAGTGACGGAAGCGATCAAGAAAGTGGTGCGGCTTGCCAAAGAAGCGGGATTTGTGTTTTGGACGAGCAAGGAAATTAACGACTGGACAAGAGCTCGCCGCACGATCCGCATCGAAGGCATCGATGCAGCAGGCCATGTGGAGACAACTGCAGGCGCTGAGTTGGAAAACGTCGTCGCATGGGTGCCCGCGCCGTCTGCCGGCGAAGGAACGGCAATGAAATTTGGCGTGCATTGCAAGAAGCAAGTCATCTCTACTAAAAAGAAAGTGAGTGAACAATCGTGAGCAAAGTTCAAGGCGACAGCCCGGTGAGAACGAAACCTTTTCCGAAATGGCCGGTATTTGGCGAGCTGGAAGAAAAGCTGTTATTGGAAGTGCTTCATTCAGGCAAGTGGGGCGGGGTTGAGCGCGATAAGCTGCAACAGCTTGAGGAGAAATTTGCTGCCCTGCATGACGCCAAATACGCCATCTCCACCGTAAATGGGACGCTGGCCATCACTTTGGCGCTGCAAGGAGTCGGCGTTGAACCCGGAGATGAAGTGATCATTCCCGCTTATACGTTTATTGCGACGGCAACGGCGCCGCTGTTGTTCGGCGCCATTCCCGTCATCGTTGACGTGGAGCCGGACACGCTGCTCATCGATCCGGCGAAAGTGGAGGAAGCCATTACAGATAAAACGAAAGCGATCATTGCTGTGCACATGGCCGGGGCTCCGGCTAATATGACGAAACTGAAAGAAATTGCCAAGAAGCACAATTTGCGCTTGGTTGAAGACAGCGCGCAAGCGGTTGGCGCGCGCTGGGACAATCAAGGCGTGGGAGCGATCGGCGACATCGGAACGTTCAGCTTCCAATCGAGCAAGAACGTAACTGCGGGCGAAGGCGGCATCGTCTTAACGAACGACGAAGAATTCGCCAATACAACGTGGTCGCTGGCCAACGTCGGCAGAGTGCGCGACGGAGGCTGGTATCAGCATGAGCGGATCGGCTGGAACCTTCGGATGACCGAATTCCAAGCAGCGATCTTGCTTGCTCAGTTGACCCGATTAGAGGAACAAGTGGCTCTGAGAGAAAAGAATGCGACGATGTTGACAGAGCGGCTGTCAGAAATTGACGGCATCGCCGTTATGAGACGCGATCCGCGCATTACGACTCACGCTTGGCATCTGTACATGTTCCGGCTGGATCCGTCT
>CALKAN010000206.1 GCA_937983035.1 uncultured Paenibacillaceae bacterium
TGAGCTTATTGATTCCGCTGGCACGCCCTTGTGCTCTCGGGCGGACTCGTTTCATTGTCGGCCCCTCATTCACGTATGCTTCGCTGATGACAAGATTGTTTGGATCTAAATTGTAGTTGTGTTCTGCATTCGCTACTGCTGAATTCAACAGCTTCTCGATGATCGGAGACGACCCTTTCGGCGTATGGCGCAAAATCGAAATCGCTTCTCCAACCTCTTTGCCGCGAATTAAATCGACGACCAAACGTACTTTGCGCGGTGCAATTCTGATATAGCGCGCGTGTGCTTTAGCTTCCATCTTGCATAACCTCCTCTCAGAGCAGATTTAAAGCAAAATCATCTACCTGTCTTCTTGTCGTCGCCTGCATGGCCCTTAAACGTCCGGGTCATGGCAAATTCGCCGAGCTTATGGCCTACCATATCTTCCGTAACATATACAGGAACATGTTTGCGGCCATCATAGACACCGAATGTATGACCTACGAACTGCGGAAATATCGTTGAACGCCTCGACCAAGTTTTAATGACAACTTTTTTATTGGATTTCTCGGCTTCTTCGACTTTCTTGAGCAAATACTCATCAACAAAAGGCCCTTTTTTCAAACTGCGTCCCAAATTGTTTGCCTCCTTTCCGCATCCATTCGATTATTTGGTGCGTCTGCGAATAATGTATTTATCCGACTCTTTGTTTTTCTTGCGAGTTTTGTAACCAAGCGTAGGCTTGCCCCACGGCGTAACTGGAGATTTACGGCCGATTGGCGCTTTGCCTTCACCGCCGCCGTGCGGATGATCTACAGGGTTCATTACAACACCGCGAACGCGAGGTCTTCTGCCAAGCCAGCGGCTGCGGCCTGCTTTTCCGATTGTGATCAATTCATGGTCTGCATTGCCGACTGAACCGATTGTAGCACGGCATGTTGCCAAAATTCTTCTTACTTCTCCGGAAGAAAGTCTTACGGTAACATATTTGCCTTCTTTTCCTAAGAGCTGAGCTTCAGTTCCCGCAGCGCGAACCAATTGTCCGCCCTTGCCAGGACGAAGTTCAATGTTGTGAATGATTGTACCCGCAGGAATGTTCTGCAGCGGCAGAGCATTGCCCACTTTAATGTCCGCATCTGGTCCGGATTCAATCATTGTTCCCACTTGCAAACCATCTGGTGCGATAATATATCTTTTCTCACCATCTACATAGTGGATTAATGCAATATTCGCAGTACGGTTCGGATCGTATTCAATCGCTGCTACGCGGCCGGGAATCCCGTCCTTGTTGCGCTTGAAATCAATAATTCTGTATCTTCTTTTGTGACCGCCGCCTCGGCTGCGCATCGTCAAACGGCCTTGGTTGTTGCGGCCTGCTTTGGAATGCAATGGCGCCAGCAAGCTTTTTTCCGGTTCTGTTTTCGTAATTTCTTGGAAAGCAGAAGCTGTCATGCTGCGCCGGCCAGGCGAAGTCGGCTTAAACTTCTTAATTGACATTTCGGTCCCTCCTTATCTGTCTTTTTTCACTTATACGGATTCAAAGAATTCCAGCGGTTTGCTGTCAGACGTCAATTTAACAATTGCTTTTTTCCATTGAGCAGTATAACCGGAATAGCGTCCGTAATTTTTCGGCTTTCTAGGCATGCGAATGGTGTTTACTTTTTCCACTTTCACGTTGAAAATTTGCTCAACGGCTTGTTTAATTTCCGTTTTGTTCGCACGCACGTCAACCTCGAACACATATTTCATGTCCGCCATCATATCGCTCGTATCTTCCGTTATCACAGGGCGCTTGATGATATCGCGTGGATTTTTCATTTTGCAAGCACCTCCTGTACTTTCTCTGCCGCTTCTTTTGTCATGATCAATTGATCATGGCTGATGACATCCAACACATTGATTCCGTCTGCTTTGATGAACTTGATGCCAGGAATGTTGCGGGATGACAAAGCGACATTCTCGTCATATTCTGCAGAAACAACCAATGCCTTGCGATCAACTTTCAAGTTTTTGAGAATTTCAACAAATGCTTTCGTTTTCGGCTGTTCCATAACCAGTTCATCCAGAACGATCATCTTGTCTTCGTTTACTTTCGCGGATAAAACCGATTTAATCGCTAAACGGCGAACTTTCTTCGGCAATTTATAAGCATAGCTTCTTGGCGTCGGGCCAAATACTACGCCGCCGCCTTTCCATTGCGGAGCCCGGATGCTGCCTTGGCGGGCACGGCCTGTTCCTTTCTGTCTCCACGGTTTCGCACCGCCGCCGCTGACTTCTGAACGCCCCTTCACTTTATGCGTGCCTTGGCGCATCGAAGCTTGCTGCATCACAACTGCTTGATGCACAACATGTTCGTTCGGTTCAATTCCGAACACTTGATCAGACAGTTCTATTTCCCCAACTTGAGAACCGCTCACATTATATAAAGCCACTTTAGGCATTGAATATCCTCCTTTCTCTGCTTTTCATCATGATTTCTTCACTGAAGAAACGATCTTTACGAAACTGTTTTTCGGACCTGGGATTGAGCCTTTCACCATCAGCACGTTGCGCTCTGCATCCACTTTAACGATTTGCAAGTTTTGCAGCGTAACTGTTTCGCCGCCCATGCGTCCCGGCAATTTTTTCCCTTTAAAGACTCTTGCAGCATCTACAGCGCCCATCGAGCCAGGTCTTCTATGGTATCTGGAACCATGCGAACTCGGGCCTCTAGCTTGCCCGTGACGCTTGATGGCGCCAGCGAAACCTTTCCCCTTGGATGTACCTGTAATGTCAACAAATTCGCCTTCTGTAAAGATGTCTGCTTTGAGCTCTTGACCAACTTCATATTGATCTGTGCTCATTCCGCGAATTTCTCGAATGTAGCGCTTAGGTGTTGTTCCAGCTTTCTTCGCATGACCCAGTTCCGGCTTATTCGCGCGGTTTTCTTTCTTGTCTGCAAAGCCGAGCTGAACAGCTTCGTACCCGTCTGTTTCAACTTCTTTCTTTTGAAGAACTACGCACGGCCCTGCTTCAATCACTGTTACTGGAAGCACATCGCCGTTCTCGGCAAACACTTGAGTCATGCCTAGTTTCTTCCCTAAGATACCTTTGGTCAATGTTGACACCTCTTTTCCTCGTTTATTGTACCACCGTGCAGCTTCCTGTCTTCGCTGCCATTAAAGTTTAATTTCAATGTCTACGCCGGACGGCAGATCAAGCCGCATCAGAGCATCTACGGTTTGAGGAGTAGGATTGATAATATCAATCAAGCGTTTATGCGTGCGCATCTCAAACTGCTCTCGCGAATCCTTATATTTATGAACCGCTCGAAGAATTGTAATAATCTGCTTCTCAGTTGGGAGCGGAATCGGTCCCGATACAGTCGCGCCTGAACGTTTCGCTGTATCTACAATTTTCTCCGAAGACTGATCCAAAATTCTGTGGTCGTACGCCTTTAAACGGATTCTGATCTTTTGCTTTGCCATGTATTTCCCTCCTTTAATCGCCCATATTCATAGGACATACTCCGTGAAAATTTCCTGACCCAAGGCCATGGCAAAGGGGCCGTGTGTGTCAGCAACCTCTCACATCATCGCACGTACAGAAACCAACGTTCAATATTATATAAAACATTGAAAAATAAAGCAAGAAGATTTCAAAAAAAGATTGCAAAAAATTGATCAGACGGATGACATGAATAGTGGACGACCCTTGTGCTGACACTTTCAGCATCAGAGTCGTCCACTTTCTATCTTCTGCTATTGCAAAATAATTATCCGAAATTACTTAATGATCGATGCAACAGCGCCTGCTCCTACAGTACGTCCGCCTTCGCGGATAGCAAAGCGAGTACCTTCTTCGATAGCAATCGGAGCGATCAGTTCAACGGTAACCGTCACGTTATCGCCAGGCATAACCATTTCTGTTCCTTCTGGAAGCTCAATTACGCCTGTAACGTCCGTCGTGCGGAAGTAGAATTGCGGACGGTATCCGGAGAAGAACGGCTTATGACGTCCGCCCTCTTCTTTCGTCAGAACGTATACAGAAGCTGTAAAAGCAGTATGAGGCTGAACGCTGCCCGGCTTAGCCAATACTTGACCGCGCTCAATTTCATCGCGCTCTATGCCGCGCAGCAGCGCACCGATGTTGTCGCCAGCTTGAGCGGAATCAAGCAGCTTGCGGAACATTTCCACGCCTGTAACAACCGTTTTCTTCGTTTCTTCTTTGATACCGATGATGTCAACTTCGTCTCCAACTTTTACAGTACCGCGCTCAACACGGCCAGTTGCAACCGTACCGCGGCCCGTGATGGAGAATACGTCCTCAACCGGCATCAAGAACGGCTTGTCAACTTCACGCTCTGGAGTTGGGATGTACTCGTCGATAATTTCGAACAGTTCAACGATTTTTTGACCCCACTCGCCATTTGGATCTTCCAATGCTTTCAGAGCAGAACCGCGAACAACCGGCGTATCGTCGCCTGGGAAGTCGTACTCGCTGAGAAGGTCGCGAACTTCCATTTCAACAAGCTCGAGCAGTTCTTCATCGTCAACCATGTCGCATTTGTTCAAGAATACAACGATGTATGGAACACCTACTTGACGAGAAAGTAAGATATGCTCACGAGTTTGTGGCATTGGACCGTCAGCTGCAGATACAACCAGGATCGCACCGTCCATTTGCGCAGCACCAGTGATCATGTTTTTAAC
>CALKAN010000207.1 GCA_937983035.1 uncultured Paenibacillaceae bacterium
CAGTTTTATAGGCGTGGATGCATCGCATACGCGAGCTGAATTCACAGCCGCGGTCTTAGAAGGAATTACGTATTCGCTGTTGCAGTCTGTCGAAATTTTTCGGGAAGCGGGCAGACCGGCGGATACGATCATTTCCATTGGCGGAGGCGCCAGATCAGACGCATGGCTGCAAATGCAAGCGGATATTTTTTCCGCGAAAGTGGTGAAATTAAAAAGCGAGCAAGGCCCGGGGATGGGCGCGGCGATGCTGGCCGCTTACGGCTGCAGATGGTTTGAATCTTTGGATCAATGCGCAAACGCGTTTATTCAGCATGCGGAAGTGTTTGAGCCTCGTCCAGCGCACAGTGAAGCGCATCTGAAAGCTTATCGCATTTACAAAGAAATTTACGGACAGACAAAAGTTTGGAACGAACGGTTGCATGAACTGCGGAAGGAATGGTGAGAATTTGTTTTGTGCGGATGCAGAGCGGTTTTTTTTACATGAAATTGCTAAGGACTTCGACACAAACGAACTGCACGCGTCTCACAGCTCGGATGTTGCAGCTGGATGAAAATGTCGTGCCAAAATACTTGTATAATTCATTTCAATCGTATATAATAATCATGATTTCTTCGCTTTTTAAAAGCGACTTATTTAGGAGGTTTCAATTTGAAAGGCACAGTGAAATGGTTTAATGCAACCAAAGGTTATGGCTTTATTCAAGTCGAAGATGGAGACGATGTATTCGTCCATTATTCGGCAATCCAAGGCGAAGGTTTCAAAACCTTGGAAGAAGGGCAAGCAGTCGAATTCGAAATTACCGAAGGCGACCGCGGTCCTCAAGCAGCTAATGTCATTAAGTTATAAGATCCACTGCAACATCTTATATTAGTGCTTAGCTAATCACGGCATGGAAGATCATCTTCCATGCCTTTTATATTTTTGCTGCGCATCTGCTTTTCTTTCGCGCGTATGGAAAATGAAATTCCGCAATTTGCGCCTTTTCTTTCGCTTGCGGCGCAATGCGGATTGTCGATGAGGCCATGTTCATATCTGACCTGAATGCCATGCATCAATTGACGGCGCATATGGCAGTTCATTAAACATCTTGGCTCTTGTCTTGATCAGTTTCTGCAGACAATTTCGCTGTTTGCGTCATTTTGGGCGTCACTCGGGACAGCAGTTTCAGCAAGAAATACGCGGCAGCCAATTCGCCTGCGAATCCGAGCGATTGCGCCAAGGCTCCGATCATGCCGTTCCAATGGGGCGCAAATCCGATCATGATCATGAGGACGATTAACGTAACGATGACGTTCGTCAATTGTGACCAGACCATGATTCTCGTTTGCCCTTTCAATATAATCAACCCGTTCAAAAAGTCTACCCAAGGAAATACGAGCGACATGATGGCAAATATGCGCAGCGCGTCAATGCTGGCTTCAAGCAAAGCATCGCTGACACCGATGACATACTGCAGCATCCATGTGCCGACAGGCGTATATCCCATCGTTGTAATGAATAGAGCAGGGAGCAAACTGACCGGAATCGTAAAGCGAAACACTTTGTTTTTATCAATATTGTAAAAATTCAGGACGATTTGGTGAATATAAGAGACAAAGCTGGTTACAAGCTGAGTGACGCTGAGCGCGATTGCATAGGAAGCGATCGCTAATTCGAATTGCACGGTTCTTCCGAGCACGGCATTAATGGCAGGGCCGATGATGACCGCAATAAAGGATGAATACACGAGCGGGCGGTAAAATTGGAAAATCTGAGCAGCAGAACGCGTTTTTTCCGTTTTTTGGTCCGGCAATTTGCGAACGAGCAGCCTGCCTTCCAAAAAGCTGACCAATGCTTCGACCACCATGCCGGCAAGAAAAATATATGCGCCCGTGCGGCCGTCGATTTTGCCATGCACATAAATGAAGTACAAAGACATGCCGTACATGACAGCCAGGCGGATGATCATGCCGATTGTCAGCCACTTCGTGCGCATATTGGAGATGATTACGCCGTGGTATAAGCAGCGGATGGCTGAAAAAATCGTCACGAACATAAGGATGCGATACACTTGCAAAATCGATGCTTTCAGCGTTTCATCGGCGCTGAAAAAATTCGCAAATATCCAAGACCCGGCCGGTGTATAAGAAATCGTAAAACCGATGAACAAGATGCATAAGATGGCATAGAAAGTGACTTTGGCCATCGCTGAGAACGTGCTTCGGTCGCGGACTAATGCCGAGCAAGTTTGCCTGAGAAGCACTGCGGGTCGTTCCGTAATGGCAAAAATGCTCATCGCGACAGCGTATGCCGAGATGACGATCTCTGCATTCGCAGATCTGGCCAATGTGCTGTTAATAATGACATGGGACAACGTGACTAACGACGCGGAGGCGGCTAACGGCAAGAAAAACAGCAGCATTTTTTTGGTTGACAACTGTTCGGTTTGCTTGGCGGCTTGTTGATTCATGCTGAAGTCCCCTAACCTTCTCGATCCTTTTTAAATTTCAGTATATCATAACCTTAAAAATTAAGGGGGGCATTTCGCATCCAGAGGAAATTTATATTATAATGATAAATGTGATAATACATATCGCTTGCCTCTGGAGGATTCATATTGAGATTATTTAATGTAAACCGCGTACCGAACGGGGCCTTGTCGTTGATGCACAGAGTGTACCGCTTCATATTGCCCGAAGTAAGAAGACAGCTGGATGATTGGAGAAAGCTGGCGGAACGCATTCCGAATCGCGAGCTGAGACAGCAAGCGATCGCCAGCATGACATCTAAGCAGTTTCATTGCGAGGGCGGTGCTGTGTATGCTTCTATTCGGCCGGAATATAAGCACGTGTTAATCCCGCTCATCGTTGCATTGCAGACGATCAGCGATTATTTGGATAATTTGTGTGATCGCAGCACATCCCTTGATCCGAAAGATTTTCGCAGTTTGCATCAAGCGATGCTCGATGCTGTGGACCCATCGGCTCGTTTACACGATTATTATGCATTCAGAGAAGATCAGGATGACGGCAACTACTTGCGCAAGCTGGTATCCACTTGTCAATCTTGCGTCTGCCTGCTTCCTTCCTATGAGGCAGCCATGCCGTATGTCAAGCAGCTTGTTTCTTTGTATTGCGATTTGCAAGTTTACAAGCATATTCGAAAAGATCTGCGAGAAGAAGCGCTGCTTTCATGGTGGGAGCAGCACCGAGATCAGCATCCTGATTTGCATTGGAATGAATTTGCGGCAGCTTCCGGATCTACGCTGGGCATGTTTATGCTGTTTGTTGCCGCAGCAGATGAAAATGTGTCAGAACAGGAAATGATCCGGGTTAAAGATGCGTATTTTCCTTATGCATGCGGACTTCACATATTGCTGGACTATTTGATTGATCAAGCTGAAGACAAGGCAGGGGGAGATTTGAATTTTTGCCATTATTATGACAATCCCGAAGTGACCCTGCAGCGCATTCAGTATATTTCTAACAAGGCCAAAGAGCATGTGGCCGCTTTAAGCCATCCGCAATTTCACTATATGATCATTGACGGGCTTCAAGGATTGTATTTGTCTGATCCTAAAGTGAAGCAACAGAAAGAAGTAATGGAAGTGTCAAACGGTTTGATGAAAGGCGGTTCGTGGCGGCAGCGATTTTTTTGGATGAATTGCATTTGGATTCGAAAAATACTTTACTAAAATAAACGGAGGAATTTCGATGACAGTACGATCGATTGCGGTATTAACGAGCGGCGGCGATTCGCAAGGAATGAATGCAGCCGTAAGAGCCGTAGTAAGAAGCGCCCTCTTTCACGGGATTGAAGTATACGGCGTGCAAAGAGGTTATTTAGGATTGATCCATGATGATATTCGGCCGATGGATTTGCGAAGCGTCGGCGACATCATTCATCGCGGTGGAACGATATTGCAGTCCGCCCGCTGCGAACAATTTAGAGAAGAAAAGTATCAGCAGCAAGCGGCAGACAATCTTCGCCGGCGCAACATTGACGGCTTGGTCGTCATTGGCGGAGACGGCACATATCAGGGAGCGAATGCGCTTTGCAAACACGGCATTAAAACGATGGGCATCCCGGCAACGATTGACAATGACATCGCGTATACGGATTTTACCATCGGATTTGACACAGCCGTCAGCATCGTCGTTGATGCCATCAACAAGCTTCGTGACACGATGACGTCGCATGAAAGGTCTTCTGTCGTTGAAGTAATGGGCCGGCATTCTGGTCATATCGCATTGTATGCCGGTGTTGCCAGCGGCGCGGAGACGATTCTGATTCCGGAAGTCGAGGTAGGGCTGAAGGAAGTCGCCGATCGGATGAGAGAGCACTTCAATAATGGGAAGCGGCACAGCATTATCGTTGTAGCCGAGGGAGTCGGAAAAGGAGAGGAAATTGCCCAAGAAATTTCTGCTCTCAGCGGCTTGGAAGCAAGAGTGACGGTGCTCGGCCATATTCAGCGCGGCGGTTCGCCTACTCATAATGACCGGCTGCTGGCGAGCCAATTAGGAGATTTTGCCGTAAGACAGCTGCTTGACAATCAATCCGGCAAAGCGTGCGGCATTATAAACGGAGAACTGGTCGCAACTGATATTGAGAAAGTGGTCAATTCGAAAAAGACGATCAATATGGATCTGTATGAATTAGCGATGCGCTTATCTCAATAACGCCGC
>CALKAN010000208.1 GCA_937983035.1 uncultured Paenibacillaceae bacterium
ACAACAGAAAATGGACAAGAGCAAGCAAAGCTGAATATTACCGCTTTTGCCGGACAAGGACAAAATGAACTGTTCATTGGAAAGGCGCCTTCGCTGCGCGCAACCCGGCTGCATGGAACTTCGCAAGATATCAACACAGAAGCGGTAAAATATTGGATGCCGAAAATGGTCCTCAGACGCAGCGGAAACGATCTAAGCAGCACTTTCGTGACCGTCATGGAGCCATACAAAGGCGACAACAAACTCATCGCTCAAGTTGATCTGCTCAAGCCCGCGGACGACGGCAATGTCGCATTGCAAATCACATACGGAGATATTACGGACATTATTTTAAGCTCTTCCGATCCGGCTCAACCGCTCACCGTCAATGATATTACGCTGCATGGACGTTACGGCTTCATTCGCTTGCATCAGGGCGAAATTGCAGAAATGAAGCTGATCGGCGGCACGCTTCTGCAAAAGGGAGATCAGCAGCTGACCGGATCCGGACCACAGACAGGCGTGATTAACAAAGTGATGCGCATCAGTGAAGGAGATCCGTACTATGCATTCGTGACAGACACAATTTTAACCGGTGATTTGGCTGGACAAACTTTAATTGTTGCCCATCCGGACGGCACTTCGCACGGGTATAAGATCAAAGAAGTGAACATGGACAATCAACAATCGATTATCCTGCTCGATGATATGGAACCCGGCTGGACGATTCACGCTGACGGTTCTTCAACGTTGGACTTCTATCCGTTCAGAGACTGGAACGGCGATCACCATTTCCGAATTGACAATATCGAATCAAGGCAATAAAAAAATCCCGCAGTCACGGCAAACGGCTGCGGGATATTTTTATTTAAAGAGCGTATGCGCTTTAAAAGCATGCATGCACATCGCTACACTTGTCCTTTCGTTTCGTCATCCTCGTCTTCCCATCTTCTCGAATACGCTTTATTCGTTACCCAAATCGTGATCCAAGTAACAAATATAATGATGATCACCGATGCAATCCATGCTGCCTTCATCAACAGATCTCCTCCATTCTTGCACTTCTAAACGATTCCCCCATTTCTGCCGGCTTTGCTTTCAGCAAACATAATGCTGGAAATAAAGCTCAGCTTGGATTACAACTGCTTATAAAAGCATAACATAACCGCACATGGTTAAAAAGCCTCTTCATAGTTTTGCAACAATTAGGAGAAACGCAAGCCCTTATTCAACCACAAAAAAACTCCCTTTAAACGAAACAGGGCGAGTGCCGCAGCCTGTCTGCTTAAAGGGAGGGGATCATGTTTGCTTTTTTTATAAAGGGAATCTTAATCCGTAAACGCTTTATTGTTGTTTTTTCGCAATTTCCAATTCCAAATTAATTTCCTGTTCAATCGTTCTCATCATCGTGTTCATGTCCACATTGCCAAAAGCCAAGTCCAGCAATTGACTGCGATAAAGCGCCGTTGTAACTGGATCTAACAACGTTCTTTCTGACAACGGAGCAAACGGAATGCTGAAGATTGATTGAACATTGCGATCCGCATAATACGTATCTTGCGCAAATGCAGAAATCGTCGCATCGTTCAACACAATCGGGATGTTTCCTGCAGCAGATGTGATCTTTTGATATTCGTCAGACAACAAGTACTTGATAACTTCCATCGCTGCTTCTTTCTGCTGGCTCATGTTTGTTATGCCGAATAGCAGCAAGTTTCCTTGTGCTCCCGTGTTCGGCCGCATGGAATACGTCGGATAAGACGTCAGGTCCCAGTTGACATTTTGCATATCTGCCCAGCTGAGCGGAGAATGCACGAGGCCTGCGAACATTGCTGCTTCCCCTGCCATGAACTCAGTTTGATGCGGCAAACGGTTCAGCTGTTCGGTTTTCTCTCTGTAGCCGGTCGCTTCAAATGGACGAACAGCAATCGTCTCGTACAAAGCTCTCCATTCGCCTCCATACTTGTTAAACGTTGCTGTTTCCGTTTCCGCATCTACGTATGGAACGGACAGAGAGTTAAGCGAAAAGTGCTGTGCCAATGCAAATGAAATGCCGATATAATCGGTATTTCCTTCTGTTCTCGTCATCCGCTCATTCAGTTCAAACACTTCATCCCACGTAATGCCGTCCTTCGGATAAGCGATTCCAAAGTTGTCAAAAATATCTTTGTTGTAGAACAGCGCCATGGACTCTAAAGAAACAGGAAGCGCGTAAATGTTGTCTTCCCACATCTCTCTCAATCCATCATACCAATCCACGCTGATGCGATCGAGATCGACGTCATGTTTTTCAATCAATTCAGACATGTCATAAACCATGCCGTATGAAACCGGCCCGCGTCCAAAATCCAACACAGCCGCATATACGATATCAACCATCGTATTCGTCACGAGCAAATTGTCAAAGCTTATATCCGATCTCGGAATATAATTAATCGTATAATGCGGAAATTTCTCTCTAATCGCATCTCCGAATCTTTGATTAAACGCTTCTGCCGTATGATTCGCCGGAGTAACAATGGTCAATTCTGCAGTTTCAGGAGCCTGCGGTTGTTCTTTTACCTCTTGGGCAGGCTCCTGATTAGAAGGCTGCTCTTGGTTTACAGCAGGCGGATTTTGCGTATTCGCATTTTCATCTCCCGCTTGATCTTGCCCGCCGCATGCCGTTAAAATTCCGATCAATAAAATGATGCCCAGCCAAAATGCTGCTCTTTTCATGTTTCGACCTCCATTTGAATAAAATAAACTACAGATAACGCTTCCAACAAATTGTGCTTTTCGGGACATTAGTGAATGCGGGATCAATGCAAGCTGTTTTGCCTGCAGCGTCCATTCGCGGCCTTGCGCATGTCACTAAACCCCTTTCAAAATGAAACAACAAAAGAACTCCGGCTTATGCAGCCGCAAAATATTGCTCGCATGAACAGATCGTGCGGCAAATTCAGTCATACGATTCAGCTGCCTGATTGCGACGCGCATGTGCAGAAAATCCATCACGCCTCATGCTTGTTTAAACATGCGATCTGCATCACGGAGTCATATCGCCCCCTTTAAAACTTCATATCACTCTCTTAAGCTTGAAATCTCGTTAAATTTCACTCGAGTGATATTTTCAATTTTTATATTATCAAAATGAAACGATTTGTCAATCATTAAATCATGTTCAACCCGTTTTTCGACATAAAAAAACCTCCCCGCATGGGAGGTTCATCATGATATTATTGTTGTTTCTTGGCAGCCTCCAACTCCAGATTAATTTCTTGTTCCAACTGGCGCATCATCGTGTTCACATCCATCTCGCCTCTGGCCAATTGAACAATTTTGCTTCGATAGAGGCCCGGAGTCACAGGATCTAAAGCCGTTCTTGGCGACAGCGGCGCGAAAGGAACGCTGAAAATCGACTGTACGTTGCGGTCGCCGAAATACGTATTTTTCGCAAAAGCAGATATCGTTTCGTCATTTAATAGGATCGGTATATTTCCGTCTGCTGAAGTAATGACTTGAAATTCTTCAGACAGCAAATATTTGATTACTTCCATGGCGGCATTTTTCTGCTCGCTCATATTTGTGATGCCGAATAACAGCAAATTGCCTTGCGCTCCTGTATTCGGCCTTTCCGCATAAATCGGATAATTGGTCAAATCCCAATTCAAATCCTGCATTTCTGCCCAACTAAGCGGAGAGTGCACCAAACCAGCAAACATCGCAGCTTCGCCTTGTAGAAACTCGGTTTGATGAGGCAAGCGGTTTAAAGCGGCAATTTTTTCACTGTAACCCGGTGCTTCCAACGGACGAATCGCAATCGTTTCATACAGTGTTTTCCATTCATTTTCGTATTTGCTTAACGTCGCTTGCTCTGTCTCTTGGTCGACATAAGGAATGGAGAGTGAGTTCAGGGAAAAGTGCTGTGCCAGAGCGAAGGAGATGCCGACGTAGTTCGTGTTTTCCTCCGTGCGCGTCAAACGAACATTTAAATCGAAAACTTCATCCCACGTAATGCCTTCGCCCGGATAATCGACGCCGAAATGATCAAACAAATCTTTGTTGTAAAATAACGCATTGGACTCCAACGAAATCGGCAGCGCATAAATATTGCCATTCCACATATTGCCCAGACCGCCGTACCAATCTACGCTGATTTTGTCCAGATCGACATCGTGCTGCCTGATCAGATCCGTCATGTCGTAAACCATTCCATATTGCAGCGGTCCTCTGCCGAAATCTAATATGGCAGCATAAACGATATCGATCATCGTATTCGTAACGGTAATATTTTCAAAACTAACTTCTGAGCTTGGAACATACGTAATCTTATAGTTCGGGAATTTCTCTCGGATCCGATTTCCAAATCGTTCGTCAAAATTCTCAACTGAATGGCCTGCAGGAGTAGCAATCTTCAAATCGGCAGTCTCTGGGATGGAAGAAACGGGAGGCTGCGATGACTGCTCATTCGATGCTTTCGGCTGCGGATCGCTGGCGTCATTGCTTGGCACTGTCTCGTCAGCGCTGCATGCAGCCAGCATGCCGATCAATAAAATGGCACTGATCAAAACGGCGAATAACTTCATGCGACATCCTTTCATATGAAACCCTCCTTCGGAATAATCATTTTTATTCACCATGCTGCACTTCATTGATATCGCTTACATATTCTTATTGAAAACAACCAGCGCACAAAATCAGTCTTGCTGCGTCAATCATGCAGAATAAACTTCGTGGCATGAAACATGCCGCTTAAATCAGTTGCATCGAACAAACAACATGCATGATGTCGGATTAAACATGCAAAACAGCATTGCCGGAAAAAACTTGCAAACACGCATAATTTGCATAAAAATACCATGGTAATTTTTTTCATCACTCGAGTGTTAATGCTATTATAACAAGATAATGAAAGCGTGTAAATGAATTTCTAAAGAATATTTTATGGAACAATTTGACTGCCCAAGCACAAAAAATTCCCGCCCATGCAGGCGGGAATAGGGACGGGTTTCATCTCAAAACGCGTTTCAAGTTACAAGGCAGATTCTACTGCGGCGTCCGCTTTTTGTTTGTTCATGCTGCGCTGCGCCATGATCAACTTGTAGTAAATGCCTTTAAGTTCCATCAGTTCCTGATGTGAACCGATCTCGGCGATTTCGCCTTTATCCAGCACAACGAGGCGGTCAGCGTTGCGCAGCGTAGACAGCCGGTGAGCAATCGCGATCGTCGTCCGCCCTGCAGTGACGCGTTTCAACGCTTCTTGGATCGCTGTTTCCGTATCAATGTCCAGCGAAGCTGTCGCTTCGTCCAAGATCAAGATGCGCGGATCGTTCAAAACGGCTCTGGCGATAGCAACGCGCTGGCGTTCTCCTCCGGACAAATTGCGTCCGTCTTCTTCCAGCAGCGTATCGTAGCCGTCCGGCAAGCGAACGATAAAATCATGAGCATTGGCCACCTTGGCCGCTTGAATGATTTCTTCGAGTGAAGCATCCGGCTTGGCGTACCGGATATTGTCAGCGATCGTGCCCCTGAACAGAAACGTTTCCTGCAGCACGACGCCGATTTGAGAGCGGTAATGCTCTTGCTTCATCTTGCGAATGTCAACGCCGTCTACGAGAATTTCGCCTTCATTGACATCGTAAAACCTGGAAACGAGATTGATCAGCGTCGATTTCCCTGCTCCGGAATGGCCGACCAGTCCGATCATTTCTCCTTTTTTAATCTCCAAATGAATGTTTTTCAATACCGGCTCATATGATTTATACCCAAATGTTACGTTGCGAAACTCAATTTGGCCTTGAATCTGCATTTCCACGGAGTCCGGACGGTCGGCGATTTCTTGCTGCTCATCGATGACGGAAAAGACCCGGTCTACCGCCATCGCAGCGTTCGCAATCCATCGCGGCATGTTCAGCAAAAATGAGATCGGACCGTAAATCATCATCGTATAGCCGGTAAATTGCACCAATTCGCCAAGCGTCAGCGTTCCATTGACGATCATGTAGCTTCCTGCCAGAAGCACAAAATAAAGACCGATTTGAATTAAATAGTTGGAAATTGG
>CALKAN010000209.1 GCA_937983035.1 uncultured Paenibacillaceae bacterium
TTTTGATTGACGATCCACTTCAATTACCGCAGGGTGCGCAGCAACTTGGTCCAATTTCGCATCGATCCAAATCCGCGCCCAACGCTGCACGATTTCGTCTTTATCGTAAGTGCCTGCCAGTTTTCCTTGATGCAAGACACAAATATAGTCGCATAATGACTTCACGTCATCCGCTGCGTGGGTGCTCATAATCAGCGTATGCTCACTGTCTTCATCCAAAAAATTCGTTAAGTCTTCCTTAATCTTGCGCTGAGAAATCATGTCCACGCCGGCTGTCGGCTCATCCAACAGCAGCAATTTCGGCGCATGAGACAACGCGATCGCGATTTCCACTTTCTTCTGCGTGCCCGTGGAACATTTGTTGTAGCGCTGCGCAAGATCAATATCATAACGTTTCGCCAAAGCGGCAAATCGGTCATGATTCCAATTCGCATGCCAATAGGCGCAAAATCGAGCGATTTCGTTAATCGTCAGTTGCCCCAATCCTTGAAACTGGCCTCCTGCATATCCGATCCATTGCTTAAGCTTCGTTTCATGCTCGTTGGCGTCCATGCCGAATATTTCAATTGTCCCTTCGTCTTCGCGAATCAATTTCATTAACATGCGAAAAAATGTCGTTTTCCCTGAACCGTTCGGACCGACGACAGCGGTGGCAGTTCCTTTTTCTGCCGTAAATTGCACGGGTCCGAATTGAAATTTTTTGAAAGATTTCGTTAATCTTTCAACATGAACGGCTGCATCCATTATTCGCCCTCCTTACAATTTCTCGTTGCCATCCGCTTTATTGATTATGTTCTTTTAATGCCAGCTCGAACAGTTTGCGCATTTCATCATCCGTGCATCCGATCTGTTTTCCTTGTTCCACGGCTTTTCGAAATGCGTCATGCACGATCTGCATTTTCAATTCTTGTTCTGCTTCCCGGTCTGTCTGACTGACAAACGTCCCTTTTCCTTGCACCGTTTTAATAAAACCTTCATTTTCCAAGTTCTGATAAGCTCTCCTCGTGGTGATCACGCTGCAGCCCAAATCATTGGAAAGAGCTCGTATAGACGGCAAAAGCGTGCCAGGCGCAAGATGCCCGCCTACAATGAGCATCTTGATCTGTTGTTCAATTTGATGATAAATCGGCACCTTGCTGTCTTCTGTTATGCGAATAGGCAATTTCATCATTACGATTCCTTCCTGCTATGCATAATCTCTTTTTTTCAACCGATAATGCAGCGCCTGTTTCCAGCCGTACATTCCGATAACGCCGGCCAACAATGACAAAGCGACAGCTTTCCAGCTCCACTTATCCAAAAACAGCAGACTCCATTCCACGGCGCTTTTCCCGGAATATGAATGAATCAGCACGATCGAGATGACTATGATGATGATGAAAATGCACGGAAGAATAAAAAACAGCCGGCTGTTCAACCCAAATTCGATAAACGAATTAAATCCGGAGAGAGCAAGCGCGTAACCGAACCAAAAAAGAGCAAATATGATAAATTGCTTTCCAGTATAAACGTCTTGCGGCAAATGCAGCGAATGCAGCTTCAATATGAGATAAATAACGGTATAAAAAACAAATGAAACGAACGCTAAAACCATCAACGTAAAGATGATTCGGCTTTTAGATATCACTTCCAAAGAGATGGGCATCACCCGATATGCGGCCATCCGCTTGGTGAAAGGATCCTCACTCAACGTGCTGAAGCTTAAATAAGGCTTCGACATGAACAATGCGGCAAAAGAAGGCGTTACGCCTAAAAAAAGCAAATCCAGCACAAAAGGATAGAAATAAAGATCCGGATTGTCAAGAAATTGAATCAACCTGACAAGCGCTTCTGCAGCGGCCGATGCCAAGATCACCGCCGCGAACGTTGTCGCCAGCAAGGCCGGCCATTGGAATCTTAACTCTCGATATGCCAACCAGCAAGAATCTTTCCACATTTCAATCAAACCACACTTTCCTTTATATCGATTGCGGACGTAAAATGCAAGAACAGCGATATTGATTTGCGCTTATGATCTTGCCGCAAAAAAGCGTTCCAAGATCGGATTTTCAACATTGAAGACATCTAATCCCAAGTAACCGAGCACGGCAAAGACAGCCCCCCACGCGATCAAGCTGATTCCCATCCAAACCGCTGTCGCATGCTTCTTTCCGCCCAGCATCACGCTCATAAATGCCGTCAAATGGCTGCCGACAAAGAACGGACCGATGACGGCCAATCCGGGCAAGCCGTATTTTTGCCAAATTTTTTGCGCTCTCATGCTTCGTTTATCAGATGTTTCGCCTTTAGCTTTCCGTCTATTATGGCGCCATTGTTTTATTTGGTCAATAAACAGAATGATCAGCAGCACCGTGGCAAAGTTGCCGGCCAATGCGAGCAAAAATACCGGAACTGGGGATAATCCTGCCAAAATAGCCACAGGGATCACCAGGACGGCTTCAATAAAAGGCACCGCTCCGAGCAAAAATACGACAATATAAGCCCATAATAATTCCAAAACATTCTCCATTGCAATCACCTCTTCATCAAAATGTGTTAAAGTGTGTATGTTGATATATACACTATAACATCGATTGCAGCGTTATGCAACAAAAAAACCTCCTGATCAAAGCAGGAGGTTCGTCATGCGAACATGTTTCAATGCATTAAATCAATATTTCGATGTCGCTGTTTTCTTTCAGCACATTGACTAGTTCAATCAGTTTCGCTTCCATGTCCTGAAATTGAATCATTTCACGAATCAATTCTTCGACTTCTTCAAAGCTGGGGCTGTCTTCTCCCCCGCCGAAGAACTGATCATAATAGTTCTGCACTTCTTCATTCGAAACTTCACTTTTTTCGATTTCGTTCTCGATATATTTTTCAATCATCAAATCTTCCCGAATTTGCAGTTCCAGTTCTTCCATCGTCAAATTGCTTTGCTCCAGCGCCGTTTGAAATGCTTGTTCATTCTCGAACTGACTCTTAATATTTTTCAGTTCTTCCTGAACTTCATTATCTTGCACTTCATAACCTTTATTCGCTGCATCCTGAACAAGCAGTTTGTTGCCGATGACAATTTCCAGCGCCTGCTCTTTTATCATAGACTGCACTTGCTCATCGTTAATATTTTGTCCGTATTGGATCATGTCCATCAACACGAAATCATACACGCTGTTATAGGCGCTGCCAAGCAGAGCTTCGCCGTTCACATGCGCGACCACTTCATCATCCGCTACAGGACTTGCTGCAGGCGCTTGTCCTTCTTCACTAGCAGGCGGCTGATCCGTTGAACCCGTGCTCGCATCATCATTCCCTCCGCAAGCTGCCAATGCCAGCGCGATCATCAATGCCGTCCCAAGCGTCAACCATCTTCGAAGCATCCAAACATCTCCTTTAAGTTCAATTTCCATTAACAAGCCTTTCTATAGTGAAACATATCTGCTTGTTCAATTCAACTTTAAATTTATCATTTTTCATTCATGCATTCGCTGGAATATACTGATAAATTTCAATTCGGCTGTCAACTCATGTAAAATGGAGTCAAGTGATGCATGCTGCTCCTCATCAAATAAGAAGAAACTGATCGTTCTCTTCATGTGACAATGACGGGAACATCTGATGAAAGATGTTGAAATGGCTCTATGCCCGCTGTCTTGGATTTAACCATCCATTTTAATGCAGAACTTAATGTATAATAACAGCCGAAACTAATTATCACTAGACATAATTCAATAACAGCCAACACTAAAAATTGCTGGCCGATGAAGCACAGCATTCATGAAATGGAACAATATCACCTTAATGTTGAGATCTCATATGCATGGCATCATCACTTGATCTCATTTTTTTACAAAAACATATATTTCCCAGGAAATTGTCGCAAGGAATCGAACGAAAACAGACAATGTTTAATGATGTTAACCATTTCTTATGAAGGTGATGATTCAAAATGAACAATATTCGTTATTTTATAGGCATCCCTCTAAACCGTGCCGTTCGAAATCAAATCAATGATTTTGCCGAAAAAAAGAAAATGCAATGGGCGTTTGCAAAATGGACGCATCCGCAAGACTATCATATCACCCTTGCATTTTTAGGCGACTTAGATATGAAACAAGCAGAAATCGTTCGACAAACTCTTTCAACCGCTTCTTTAGCGTGCCGTCCATTCGAATTGGAGACAGATCAATGGGGATCGTTCGGCCTTTCTCAGAAGCCCTCCATTCTTTGGGCCGGCGTCAAACGATCAACAGAGTTAGACCGCTTGCATAAAGAAGTTTGGAAAACGATCGCACCGCTCGGATTCGAACCTGAACGCAGGCCGTTCAGACCCCATATTACGGTTGCCCGCCGTTCAAAAGGAACGACCGCGCAAGAAATCGTTGAAGAACAAAATTATCCTAAGCTTTCATGGCAAGCAAATCATGCCGTGTTATTTCAAACCCATTTTGGACGCCGTCCCGCCTATGAAACGGTGTTAACCATTCCATTTCAGGAATGATGAGATCGTCAATGATTTATTTTTCGGCAGGGCCGGCATACACAAGTTTTGTTTCCCATTCGATCAAAGAGCGGCGAAGATTGTCAGCATCTTCTTTGTCTTGATTCAAACGTTCAGACAACGGCGAATGACCAGAACTGGCGTGTGCTGACATATAGTCTGAGACTGCGTTTGCCGGCAGCGAAATGTGAAGCGTCGCCGCCGCACCCGAAACAGAGGCAAGAGAACGATCCAGCGACAGCCTCATCTCAAGCGCTTCATGGCATTCAAGTTGAAACAAATGCCCGGCAAAGCGAATTTCCGCCAGCTGATTCGTTTTCAGCTTCACTTTGGCATGATGTTTGCCGTCATGCAGCAAGAGCGGAACAACATGATGCAGGCGTTGGCACGCTGCTTTTGGCTCGACTGCATATTTCCAGATCAAACGATTTTTTGAGGCGCGGATTTGTTTCTTGCAGCGGTAATCGTCTGTTTCCAGCACAAACTCCACTCCGTCAGGCAAAAAAGCGAATTGTGCATTTTGAGTCGATTGGGGAAAGACATGACGCTGCTCCTTGCGCTCCCCTGTCGTGAACATGAAGCCTTCCCAGATTCCTTTCAACCATCCGCGGTCTCGAAAATGGTTTGCATTTTGCATGATCGGTTCTGCCAAAGGCAGCGGAACTTCCCCCAACCGATAATGGAACCCTTGCATGGAATGGATATAGCCTTTATCATGGGTTCGCAACGCGCAAGCAAAAAACGCGCCGTTTTTTCTGAAAAAAGCATATCCGCTTTCCAAATCCGCAAATCGATTCTCTGCCGGCAGCTTTAATTCGATCAGTTCTTGCTGATTGCTTTTGTCCAGCGCATCGGATAATATTTTGTCCGCTAAAATGATCCCTGTCATCCCGAGATTGTTATACATATTGATTCGAGTGTACCGTTCAAATCCGCAGCGCATGTTGTGCGGCAAATAATTGGGCACGCAGCTGTACGATCCGTCTGCTTGCTTATATTTCAGCCAATTCGCAAAAACAAGCTCAAACATCGGCTCATTTCTGCATTCAGAAGCACTCAGCACAGCCGTCAATGCCCCCCACGTAAACATCTGATAACGGCTTCTTTCCGCCATCGCTAAAGTCCCATCCATCGACAAAGCATGACCCAGCCATGACATTCCGCGTCGAACGACTGCAGCCATGCGCTCAGCGTGATTTTTCTGTTCAGCGGTCTTGGGAACAGACAAAGTCAGCACGGTTTTCAAAATGAACAAAATAAAAAGATGATACGCGATCGGCATGCCGTCTTTCACTTCGCCGGATTCAACGCTGTCATTAATGAATCCGCTCGGCAATTGCGCATGTTCAACATAACTGACCAACCGCTCGGCATGATCCAAGTCTGCTTTCCGATATCCAAGCGAATCGGCAAACATCTCCATTCCCCATTGCAGCGCTGCGCAATTCGTGTTAATTTGACCGCAATCATCTTCATATCCAGCATAAAAATCAGCAAATTGCTGCTTCGCTTGTTGTCGGTCTTCTTCCGGCAGCAACAGGAGGGCGCCCAAACTGTAATGAAACAGAAAAACTCTGCAAAACGGATTTACATGTTTCTTGTCTTTTAGCAGCTGAACGGATCTTCGCACCATGCGCAAACATTTGTCCAAATGATCTGAATCCTTGCTGAATCGATAGACGCCTGCATAGATGAATGCTGCATTCGCCGGAGCATAATTTTCGGAATAATCAGTCTCAAACGGATCCAACAGCGCTCCGGTTTCTTTATCCGTCCAGCTGTCAAGCACCGGAATAAAATTTGCAATCACGTTCCTCATTCGTTCACGCATTTGTTTTAAATCATTATCATCGTTCATCCGTTCTCCTCCTTGCTATCTATCATTTGCAACGTGATGCCAAGTCCATTATTTTCTTCGACCAAGCATCATGGATTCCCTTTCGAAACGTTGAAACATTTCTGTTTGCAATTTCTTAAAACGAGGCTGTTGCCCAGGTCAATCAGCCTACCCCCTTCATACAATGTATCGATAATATATTCGATCATTTTGGAGGGTATCTGATGTTTCCTTATGTCGTTCGTCCCGGCGATACGCTGTGGTCGATTGCCAACCGATTTGGAACAACCGTTCAAGCCATTATGCAAGTCAATAATTTGACTTCGCCATTCGTATTTGTCGGTCAGACGATTTATATTCCGACACAAATCCCCGGTCCAAGCCCGGGACCAGGCCCGGGACCAGGCCCAGGACCAGGACCCGGTCCCGGTCCGGATCAAGGGCAGCTTCGGCGGCTGGAACAGCGCGTGAATCGCCTTGAAGCCGAAGTTAATCAATTGAATCGCAGAGTTCGCAGACTGGAAGGGAATTAACATTGTTGTATGCAAAATTTCCGCAACATTTCTTTTAAAA
>CALKAN010000210.1 GCA_937983035.1 uncultured Paenibacillaceae bacterium
CGGACATTCGTTCAACGGACACATCCGGTTCCATCTTTGACGAATTTCGCAGAAAGGTGCTGTCGCATTACGTGAAAACTTACGGCGCAAATTCGCAGCAAGTGAAAGATTGCAACAACGGGCTGCACTTTGAGCCGTCTGTCGCAAGGAAAGTGATGCATGAAATCATCGAAGCGGAGCCGAACATTGAAGTTCGGCGCAGCCAAGAACTGATCGCTGTCGAAATGGAGGAGCGCCGAATCAAGAAAATTACCGTTTTTGATCACAATGACGGCCAGTCTTCAACTTTCAGCGGCGCTTTCTTTATCGACGCAACGTATGAAGGTGATCTGGCAGCCATGGCCGGCGTGCCTTATGTCGTGGGCAGAGAGTCGAGAGATGAGTGGAATGAAGAATTTGCCGGCAAATTATACTGCGAATATAAGACGAAAGAAATCTTGCCGGGCAGCACCGGAGAAGGCGATGATGCGGTGCAGGCATACAATTTCCGCCTTTGCTTAACCGACCGGCCGGATAACCGCATCGATGTGACGAAGCCGGAAAACTACAACCGCGAATACTATGTGAGCCTCATCGACGACATACATGAAGGCAGAGTCCGCGGCGTCGGAGAGGTCATCAAACTGTCCAGAATACCAAATGGAAAAACCGACACAAACAATTTCCATAACTGTCTTGTATCGACAGATTTTCCAGAAGAAAATCAAGATTATCCGGAGGGAAACCGTCAAACAAGAGCGGAGATCGCCGCGCGTCATCGAGAATACATTCAAGGATTGCTGTGGTTTCTGCAGCATGATGAACAGCTGCCGCTTTCTTTTCGCGAAGAAGCGCGGCAATGGGGCTATGCGGCGGATGAGTTCACCGAAACCGATCATTTCCCGCCGCAAATTTATGTGCGGGAAGCAAGACGCATGAAAGGCATGTATTGGTTTACCGAAAATGATGCGAGACTGGCGCCTGGACTTGACCGCTCTCCCATTCATTATGACAGCATCGGCACAGGCGATTATGCGATTGACTCACACGCTTGCCGCAAGCGCGAACCGGGGCAAAACCGCGCGCTGGAAGGGTTTCTCGGATTCAATGCATTGACGGAAGTGTATCAGATCCCTTATGGCGTCATCGTCCCGGAAAACGTTGAAAATTTGCTCGTCCCAACAGCGGTATCTGCGACGCATATGGGCTTTGGCACGATCCGCATGGAACCGTTTTGGATGCAGCTCGGTTTTGCCGCAGGCACGGCCGCCGAACTTTGCAGATTGACCCGGTCTTCCGTTCAACAGTTATCCATCGATCTATTGCAAGATGAACTGCTGGAAAAAAATCAAAAGATCACTTATTTCAAAGATTTGCCGGCTGACCACCGTGCAAGCGCAGCGATGCAATATTTTGGCTGCAAAGGCTGGTTCACAAGTTACGATGCCGAACCTGACAAGCCCTGCACGCTGGCGGAAGCGGCGCAATGGATAGCCTGGGCCCGCGCGCTGCCCGGCGGCATGCGATTGCCTGCTCTGCCGGCTTCAGATCAAATCCAGCCTGTCGGCGTCGACATCGGTCCGAGAAAACTGAATGAAGAAATGCCGAGGAGAACGTATTGGCAGCAGCGCCCCTATTTGACGAACCCCATGTTCCGCAGATGGCTGCATGCCGCCAACAAATTGTTAAAGATCGATGTAAATTTGCCGGCAATGTTAGAAAACGATCCTTACGTGACGCGCGGAAATTTCGCCATTGTCTTATATGAATTGTTAAAAACATCTAGAAAACGCATAATTCAAGGCGTCTTGGAAACAGGAGCCGTCGTTTTCCCCGGAACAAATCGACCTTGAATGCGTATATGCTCGAATGGCCGAACAGGGTTAGCCAGCCTCCAAAGCATGCGGTCTGCAGCTCGGCAGCCGGTCTCAACGATCGGGAGCTCGGGCCGCGAAAACGGAGGCAGGTCCTCCCGCTCCTCGTTGAGCATGCCGACGATCGAAATATCTTCCGGCACGCGCCACCCCAGCGACAAGCACAAATCATACACTTTGGAAACATCTTCATCAATCCCGCACAGGACAGCGCTCGGTCT
>CALKAN010000211.1 GCA_937983035.1 uncultured Paenibacillaceae bacterium
AATGCTGAATAAGCGATTTGATTGAGGCGTTCTTGCAGATCAGGCAGTTGATCTGCGCGCACGGTCATGCCGGCAGCGGCATCATGGCCGCCGTAATGCTCCAACAAATCTTCGCATGATTTCAAAGCCTCATAAATGGAAAAGCCCGGCACGGATCGAGCCGAACCTTTGGCCAAACCTGACTCCGCGTCGATGCTGAAAACAATGGCAGGCCGGCTGTACTTCTCGAGCAGCTTTGAAGCTACAATCCCGATAACCCCTTCATTCCATTGCTCATCATGGATGAGCAGAATGGGATTGTCCTTATCAGCGCTTTGCTCCAGTTTCGCAATGGCTTCATCGGTCGTCTGCTGAACGATGCGCTGTCTCTCCTTGTTCAATTGATCCAGTTCCTGCGCATAAGCTTCCGCTTCTTCATGATGCTGCGCAGTCAGCAAGCGTACAGCCAAATCGGCATGCCCCAGCCTTCCGCTTGCGTTGATGCGCGGACCGAGCGCAAAGCCTGCCTGCGTCGCGCTGACCGGCTTTCCTTCCAAGCCGCTGACGCGAAGCAATGCCTGCATGCCAGGCAGTTCGCTGCTGTTGATCGCTTTGAGACCCCTGCGGACAATCCAGCGGTTTTCGTCGATGAGCGGCATAATGTCCGCAATCGTGCCGAGCGCGGCCAGTTCCAGAAAGCTGTTTGGAATGCCGTCATCCAGCAATGTTTGCGCCAGTTTCAATGCAACGCCTGCACCTGCCAATGACTTAAACGGATAGCTGCATCCCGGCTGCTTCGGATTGACGATGGCGCATGCCTGCGGCAGCACTTCCGGAGGTTCATGATGATCCGTCACCACGACATCAATGCCTGACTGATTCGCATAGTCGATTTCTTCCACGGCGCTGATCCCATTGTCCACGGTGACGATCAAGCTGACCCCGGCTTCTTTGGCATCATCGATCGCAGCCTTATTCAAGCCGTATCCTTCATGAAAGCGATGCGGAATATAATAATCAAAATCAGCTCCAAGCCGCTGAAGCAAAAAGATCATGATAGCAGTGCTGGTCACGCCGTCAGCATCATAATCACCGTATATGCGAATCTTCTCATTTCGGCTTAATGCCGCTTGAATGCGGTCTGCCGCTTCCTTCATTCCTTTCAAGAATAAAGGATCATAACTGCGCCCTTCTCCAAGAAATGAAGCCGCTTGAGAGGAAGAGCGCACGCCTCTGGCGGTTAACAATTGCGCGGCAAAACGGCTGATATTGAGCTCTTTCGCTAACATTTCAGCCGCATGAACAGCCGGTTGACCTGTCGTCCATTTTGTTTTTGAATGCAGCACGTATAACTCCTCTTTCACCTGAATGTCTATGATGTTGCTCGGGTTAATGCAAAATCGTCGGTCGATCATCCGAGTCCGTGTCC
The DNA here is from genome assembly GCA_937983035.1 of uncultured Paenibacillaceae bacterium. Taxonomy (GTDB): domain Bacteria; phylum Bacillota; class Bacilli; order Paenibacillales; family CALAME01; genus CALKAN01. The sequence goes on from CALKAN010000211.1 coordinate 1,409, forward strand.
TTATAAGGATATGCGGAATCGAAAGGATTTACATGCACGAATACGTCGGAGACGTGCGAATATTTATTGATCAGCAATTGTTTCACTTGTTTGGCAATTTCATGCCCTTCATACACGGTCAGCTTCGGGTTCACGCTGATTTTCACGTCGACGATGACGTAGTGCCCGTGCTCCCGCGCTCTGAATTCGTCTATGCCAATCACGCCAGGAACTTGGGCTGCCGTCTGTTTCAACGGTCTGGCTTCATCTTCATGCAAAACGTGATCCATCGTGTTATGAATCGATTCTTTAATCAATTTAAAGCCCATTCGCACGACGATGCCGGAAACAACTAATCCAGCAACAGGATCCAAATAAACCATCCAAGAAATATTTAAATATGAACCCAAAATGGCGCCGGCGACCCCGATTAAGGCAGCGCCGGATGCATAGACGTCGGATCGATGATCCCATGCGTTCGCGATCAAAGCTTGGCTTTTTAATTTCTTGCCCAAGCGAATCTTATATTGAAACAACGCTTCTTTCGCTGTAATCGAAAGCAAAATGGCAGCGATGGCGAACGCTTTCGGCGCTTCTTCCACCCCTGCGATCATGCTCTCGACTGCTCCGAGCGCAACCTCAACGCCGACTATGATCAACAAGACGGAAACGATGATCGCCGCGATCGGTTCCGCCTTGCCGTGTCCGTATGGATGGTCGCGGTCGGGCGGCTTTTTTGCGGCTTTCAGACCAAGCAGCACTGCACCGGAACCGGCGACGTCGGAAGCAGAATTCGCCGCATCGGCAATCAATGCTTTGCTGGATGCCATGATGCCGACAACAGCTTTCAAGACGGCCAGCGCAGCATTGCCGACGATGCCGACCCAGGCGGCGAATTCCGCTTGTTTGAATCGTTGATCTGTCATGGGGACCTCCTTTGCCAACCGGCATAGTCAGCGCACGCCGTTTCAAATCAATTGGCGGCTGATTGTTTGCTTGCATTCATCGAATTTTTCTTGAAAACAAGCCACAGCTGCGCAGCCATGAATATGGACGAATAAGCGGCTGCAATCAACCCGATGACCATGGCAATGGAAAAATTGCGGATGCCTTCGCTTCCGATGAGCATGAGCAACACTGCCGGGATGACGATCGTAAGCCCGGTATTAATCGCGCGCGTCAACGTTTGGCGAATGCTTAAGTTGACCAAATGCGCTAGATCTTCATAAGTCTTCAGTTTAATTTTTTGCAAATTTTCCCGCATGCGGTCAAACAGCACGATCGTGTCATTTACGGAATAACCGACCACGGTTAATATCGCAGCAATGATCGTCAAGTTGAATTCAAATCTGAAAATGGCGAATATGCTGAGCACAAACAACGCGTCATGAAAAACAGTTATCGCTGCAGCCAGCGCAAAGCGCCATTCAAAGCGAATCATAATGTACACGACGATCCCAATCGATGCGATCAGAAGAACGACTGCTGCCCGCTGCGCAAATTCCCGGGCAATCTGGGTATCGACCGTGCTCTCTTCGTATGATATTTCTTCTTCGCCGAACGCATGCGCAAACTGTTCTAAGATGCGGTTTCTCGTGTCTTCGTCGAGCACTTCATCGAAGCGAGCGCTGACGCGATTGGCATTGTCTCCCCCGATCGTAATCGTCGGCGGGCTGCCTTCCGGCCTTCCGGCCTGAATGAGCTCCAGCGCTTGCTGGCTGGTCAAATTTCCTGATTCGACGTTGATGTCCAAGCTTGTTCCCGATTTAAAATCGACTCCAGCGTTAAATCCGGCGAAGGCCATAACGAGCAATCCTGCTGCGATAAT
>CALKAN010000212.1 GCA_937983035.1 uncultured Paenibacillaceae bacterium
TCGAAAACGTTTCGTCCATCAACAGCAAACTTTGGTTTGTAATTTTACTAAAGATGTCCGTTAACCGCTGACATTCTTCGCCAAATCGGCCGTATGAATGCTCATCGCTCTCTCGATTTTGAAAATGAGTAAAAATATGATCAACCGGACTAATGACTGCCGATTGTGCCGGCACATAAAAGCCGAGTTGAAACATCAATTGCACGATGCCGACCGCTTGGGTGAACACCGATTTTCCCCCTTGGTTCGGTCCGGTTAGAATGTAAATCATTCCGCGCTCATCAAACTCCAGATCATTGAGAATAACCGGAAGAATCGCTTCTTCTTCCGCTCCCGGCTTGCGTTTGATGATCAGCCCAGGATGGTAAAATCCTTTCACCTGAAACGTTCTCTCTTCTCTGCATGCAACCTTCGGCTTGCAGATCGGGACCCCCTCTTGTTCCAATTGCTTTAGAAACGCCGCGCCGCCGAGTAAAAATCGCAGCTCATCTAAACGTTGCACCAAAAAAGCGCTGTTTGCTTTCAAATAAGCGAGCGCTGCAGGACGCCATGATTTGAGCGAAGATTTAAACACTTGATGCAGCGTGCTGTTGACAGCATGATGAAAACGCGCCGCTTGATCGGGCGTTATTCCCCGGCGCACATATTGAAGCGGAGCCAAACATGTAAATTCATCTTGTTTCAACTCTGCCCGCAACAGCTTATCGATGATGCTGCCCGACTTAAACTCCTGATCATGAATTGCCACGACTCCTGCCTCAACAGGTCTTAACTGTGCATCTAAATTAATGCCGACCGTAATGCTCTTTACTCTGCGGATGCTGTGCGTGAGTCCTGCGGTTTCTTGTTTCAGCGTTTGAAATTGTTTTCCTTCATAAATCGATTTGATCTTGGACGCAAATGAGCGGATGCCTTCCGATTGAAAAGACGATGCTTGCTTGTGAAAAAAATCGTATAAACGAGTGATGCATTCGAGATAAATCTCCAATTCAGCAATGCTGTACAAGTCAGAAGCCGTGTCTGTGGAATGATGATCGGTCCGCACGCTTTGCAGCGCTTTCATATTTTCCAATTCTGGAACGAGTTGAACCAGCAGTTCGAACAGTGATTCATGATTCAACAAGTCTTCCATAATATCGAGCCGATATTGAATTACTTCTTCCGACCTTGTGTAGAATGAAAGCGGATGCTTCGTGTTCGGCTGAAATCGGAGCGCCCCGCTCATGCGTGCAAAGATGAGGTCTGCTTCCAATTCCGACAATTGCGACAGTTCAGCTTCCGCCGGCTCTTCCTGCGGAGCTTGCGATGCATGCGGATACAACAAGCTGAATGTTTCCATTCCAGTCATTTAACCAACCTCCTGCTAAAATATTTGCAAAAACAACGGCCGTGTATGAACGGTAATCGTAACCATGACAATGAATGAGAGGATTGTACTGATGTGATATATTGCGCGGGAGAAGCGGTAAATGCCCCATATTACTGAAAGTTTTGCATAGTGGAAAAGCCACATCATTAAAACGGGCGCAGTTACGATCGTCAAAAAATCGATAGACAGGAAGATGAGCAAGAACAACGCAAGCCACAGCCGCAGCAGTCTATAAATGAACGTTTTTGTAGGCGGGCAGATCAACAATGGCTGATCAGGCACCTCCATTGCGCTTTGGACTAATGTGTTCGTGTTGTTCACCACTGGCTTTTGCGGTTTGTGAAGCACAGCAAGCCCCCACTTTCTGGAATTACTAATTCTATCTTAACATGGCTGATCGCTTCTGCCAATGAACACAGCGGGTAATCAGCTTTTAACTCAATTTGTAATGGTAATCTGATGCATGTCATGTTCATCACCTTCACAGCGTTAAAAATGTTTTAGACCTTTTCTTAATCTTGTAAAGCTGCTGAGCATGGAGGAAGATAGAGGTAACAATGCGAAAGGATGGTGGTTGGCATGACTTCATTCAACATTCGTGAAGTGCGGCCCAGCGATGATTTCGAACATCTGAACGATCTCATCCATCAAACGTTAAAAAGAAGCTTGGAAACCGAAAATATAACGCCAAGATATTTTGTAAAGGCTGATCAGCTGCGAAAAATGTATGTAAGTTCAAAGGACGAAGCTGAGGACAATCAGCTGGAAGTTTCCTATAGAAGAGGTTTTGTGGCAGAGTGCAACGGAAAAATTGCAGCATTTATGGGAGTTACCCTGGCTGATGATACGCGCAACGGTTATATTTCGCCTGGATGCATGGAAGGAGCGGAGCAGTCGCTGGCTCAACTGCTGGAAAAGTGCGAACAAGTCGTCCGAGAAGCCGGCGGCAAACAGCTGTGCCGATTTACCACTTTGCTTCCAGGGAAGGTCCGCAACCGCGAGATTGCCTTTTGGGAAAAGCTTGGTTTTGTCGTTGATGAACATTATTACGCTTTGATTAAGCTTGAGGTAGATGAGTGGGAGACGCCGGAAAAGTTAAATACGGCAAATATAAAGCCAGCTGACGACGTGGACTTATCGGAAATCATGGCGATATTGCATGAAGAAGGATTGGAAGAAATCGCACGCGAATTTAAAGAAGAATACCCGGTTAAAACGCCTGACCATGTTTTTCTTACATTGCAAAACGAACAGCGCGAAATCATAGCGATTGCCTATTACCGAGTGATCAAGTTCAAAGACAAAAGCAAAGCAGGCAAGGAATACGACGGTTTCGGCGCATTCGGCACCGGAATTCATTTCCGCTCCAAATATCAGCTTCCGCGCAAAGAGAAAAGACGGTTTATTCAAGCAACGATTCAGTCGATGAAAGAACTGGGGATTACCTTTGCCAGCACGCGAATTTCTTCCAAAGATTTCGATGCGTTCATTGAAATGCTGGCTGAAGGGTTTTATTTTCAAGGGGATGATCCGCACGTGCAAATTCGGTTAACAAAGCAATTATGAAGACAGGGAACGAGCGATGAAGGAAAACAAGAAAAAGTACGTAAATGCCAAAGAAGTCCTTCCAAAAGAACTGATTGAACAAATCCAAAAATACGTCGAAGGCAAGCACGTTTATATCCCCAGCAAATCACGCAAACCGTGGGGAAGCCGCACAGGCATTCGTGAAGAATTGAAACAGCGCAACGCTGAAATCGTTCGCCGGCACCGGAGCGGCATGGATGTGCTCCAGCTTGCAGACATGTATGCTCTCAGCGAAGAGCGAATTCAATCCATCATCTATGAAGCGGAAAGCAATGAAAATGCCGAAAAGACCAGCAAGCCGAAGCAATGACGCGGC
>CALKAN010000213.1 GCA_937983035.1 uncultured Paenibacillaceae bacterium
TTGTGATCCGCAATAAGGAAAAAGTAGAGTTGACCGTAACTCCTGAAAATGTCGAAGGCGTCGGCAAAATCGGCATTGCCATTCAATTGCCGAGCCGGATGCCGACGATCGGGGAAGCTTTCGTTTTATCCGGTGAAACGATGTGGAACGCAACGAAGCAAATTTTTACCGGCTTGCGCATGCTCGTTACATTGCAGTTTACTTTGGATGATCTCGGCGGTCCGGTGCGAGTGGCGGAAGTGACCGGTGAAGCTTACAGTTTAGGCATCAATACGCTGATATTTTGGGTGGCGATATTGAGTTTGTACCTCGGCATTTTTAATTTGCTTCCTTTTCCTGCGCTTGACGGGAGCAGGCTCGTCTTTTTCGGAGTGGAAGCGATAAGAGGGAAACCGGTGGAACCGAGCAAAGAAGGCATGGTTCATTTTATCGGCTTTGCCATGTTGATGCTGCTCATGATTGCAGTCACTTATAACGATATTTTGCGATTGTTTAAGAGTTAAGCGTCGGAGGGCTGAGTGAGCGGCAGCCCCGGCTTGAGAGCAGGAGGATGATTATGTCAGAGCAAGAGAAACAATTCGTTAAAGAGATTACGCCTCAACACGAAGATTTTTCCAAATGGTACATCGATGTCATCCGCAAAGCGGACCTGATGGATTATTCGCCGGTTCGCGGATGCATTGTGTTTAAGCCGGATGGTTACGAAATATGGGAATTGATCCAGCAAGAATTAGACAGACGATTTAAAGAAACCGGTCATCGAAATGCGTATTTCCCGCTGTTTATTCCCGAAAACTTCTTCCACAAAGAAAAGGAGCACGTGGAAGGCTTTAACCCTGAGCTGCCATGGGTGACGGAAGCAGCCGGAGAAGTGCTGGAAGAACGTTTAGCCATCCGTCCGACATCGGAAACGATGATCGGCCACATGTATGCCAGATGGATTCAATCGTATCGTGATCTTCCTGTGCTGATGAATCAATGGGCGAACGTTGTTCGTTGGGAAAAGCGCACATTGCCTTTCCTTAGAACGAGCGAATTTTTATGGCAAGAAGGACATACGGCGCATGAGACTGAAGAAGACGCCAGGGAAGAAACGATGCGGATTTTGGAGATCTATAAAGATTTCGTGGAGAACTTTTTGGCCATTCCCGTCATCGCCGGACAAAAAACGCCTTCTGAGAAATTCGCTGGAGCAGTAGATACGTATTCGATCGAAGCGATGATGAAAGACGGCAAAGCTGTGCAAGCGGGAACTTCCCACTATATGGGGACGAATTTTGCCAAAGCGTTCAACATCCAATTTTTGAACCGAGAAAATCAGCATCAGTATGTCTATACGACATCTTGGGGAGTCAGCACCCGTTTGATCGGTTCATTGATCATGGTTCATGGCGATGACCGCGGATTAGCGCTGCCGCCGAAGGTGGCTCCGACCCAAGCGGTAATCATTCCGATCGGTCCTCCTAAGAAGCGCGGACCAGTTGTTGATCGCGCAAAGGAATTATATGAACAGTTGAAAAAAGCGAACATTCGCGTAAAACTGGATGATGACCCTGATCAAAGTCCAGGCTGGAAATTTAATGAATATGAAATGAGAGGCGTCCCGCTGAGAATTGAAATCGGTCCGCGGGATATGGAGAATGGACAAGTAGTTCTCGTCTCAAGAATTTCCGGCGAGAAGCGGTTTGTTTCGCAAGACAATTTCGTGCCGGAAGTGATTTCCGCATTGGATGCGATTCAGAAAGAGATGTTTGAGAAAGCGAAAGCGTTCCGAGACGAACATTTTTATTCCGCAGATTCGATCGATGAGCTGAAAAATATATTCGAAGAAAAACGCGGTTTCGTTTTGGCGGGATGGTGCGGATCGGAAGTTTGCGAACTTCAAGTGAAGGAAGAAACAGGCGCTACCAGCCGGAATATTCCGATCGAAGTGAAAGAATTAAAGAGCAAGTGCCTCGTTTGCGAAGATGCAGCCAAACATACGGTTGTATTTGCTAAAGCTTACTAAAATATAAAACCGGAGATTGGCTCCGGTTTTTTTACTTATGCTACATCGAAAGCAAGGGAGATGAGAGCGTGAAACTGGACTCGAGGGAACGATTTCAATTATTAATGAAACAGGCAGAGATTCCACAGGAAGTGATCGATGAACATTTTAGCAGCGGAATGATTGAAAAAGTGGAATGCAGTTTAAACAATCGGGAATGGAACATTCATTTGTACAATGAAACATTGGTTCCGCAAGATATATATCGTGCATTTTCCAAAAAAATACAAGATACATTCTCCCATATTGCTAAGATCAGCTTTTCTATGCGATATTCAGACGATGTGAAAGATTCTGATTTGGTACAATCGTATTGGAAGTTATTTTTGGATTGGATTCAACGAGAAGTTGTGTCAGTGAACGGTTGGATGACGAATGCAACTGTGGAATGTCGAGACAAAGTTATTCATCTCACTCTCCTTGACCAAACGGCTGTTGAAATTGCGAAAAATAAACAAATCGACCGCAAGCTGATCGAATTTTTCCAACGCTATTTTGGCAGATTTTACCGCGTGCAATTTCATGTGAATGAGCACCGTGCTGACGTATACGAGAAATTTGCCATGCAAATTGAAGAGGAAACTCGCTCACAGAGTCAGTCGATCATCTCGAATTTGCAACGTGAAGAATCGGATGTTTCCAAGGCAGATGCTCAAGTAAAGTTGATGCTGGGCTATGAGATTCAAGATCAGCCGGTTCCGATTAAACAAATCACGGAAGAAGAAAACAAAATTACGATTCAAGGCACGGTATTGAACTTAGAGCGCCGCGAACTGCGCAACGGCTCTACGTTGTTTCAATTTATTTTGACCGATTTTACGGATTCTTTATCGGTGAAATATTTTGCGAAGAACAAAGAAGATTTGAAGATGCTCGGTATGCTTGCCAACGGCAAATGGGTGAAAGCTCGCGGCAGAGTGGAGTACGATCGTTTTCCGCCGCATGAACTGTCGATGATTCCAAGCGATTTATGTGAAGTGCAGCCGCCCCAAGATCGCATGGATGACGCGGAAGCAAAACGAGTGGAATTTCATTTGCATACGAATATGAGCACGATGGACGCAGTAACGCCGGTGAAAGATTACATTCAAACCGCGGCCAAATGGGGGCACAAAGCAATCGCCATTACGGATCATGGCGGCGTGCAAGCTTTTCCTGAAGCTTTTCATGCAGCCAGAGATGCCGGAATCAAGGTCATCTACGGAGTGGAAGCCAATATCGTGAATGACTCGATTCCGATCGTATACAATGCCAACGAACAAGATCCGAGCACGGCCACATATGTCGTGTATGATGTGGAGACGACCGGATTGTCTGTCACCAATAACAAGATTATCGAAATTGCCGGGGTCAAAATGAAGGACGGCCAAATTATTGACAAGTATCATTCGTTTGTGGATCCCCATGAAAAAATCCCGTATCATATTTCGCAGCTGACGAATATTACGGACGATATGGTGAAAGGCGCGCCGGAATTAGACGAAGTGATGAGACAGTTCCATGAATTTGCAGGAGACGCAGTGCTTGTAGCGCACAATGCCGCATTCGACATGGGATTTATTCAATATGCATCCGTGCAGACCGGTTTGCCCAAGTTCGATAATCCCGTTCTGGACACGTTGGAATTGGCCCGCTATTTGTATCCGCAAATGAAAAATCATCGCCTGAACACACTTGCAGACAAGTTTAAGGTTCCATTGGAAAGCCATCATCGGGCCATTGATGACGCTGAAGCACTGGGCCATATTTTGACGGCGATGTTGAAGGACGTGCAAGAAAAACAAATTGACAGTTTGGCCAAGCTGAACCAAGATGTCGGCAAAGATTTGAGCAATGTCAGACCGTTTCATGCTTGCATTTATGCGAAAAATGCGATGGGCAAAAAGAATTTGTATAAATTGATTTCGCTGTCGCATACGGAATATTTCAACCGAGTCCCGTGCATACCGAAAAGCAAATTGATCGAACTGAGAGAAGGATTGATCATCGCTTCAGGCTGCGAGAAAGGCGAATTGTTTGAAACAGTTTTAAATAAAACGATGGAAGAAGCGGAAGAGGTTGCGCGCTTTTATGATGTGTTGGAAATTCAGCCGGTTGAAATTAACATGCACTTGGTAGAGAAAGGTTTGGTCGGCAGCAGAAAACAGCTGGAAGAAGCGAATCGAAAAATTTGCGAACTGGGCGAAAAATTAAACATTCCAGTCATCGCGACAGGGAACGTGCATTATTTGCATCCCCGAGACAAAATTTTCCGCGATATTACGATTCATGGCATTACAGGATTCAGTCCGCTGAAAGAGATGAAAAAACCGGACGTTCATTTCCGCACGACGCAGGAAATGCTGGAGTTATTTTCTTATTTAGGCGAAGAAAAAGCAGAGGAAGTTGTCATTCACAATACGAATAAGTTGGCTGATCTGTTTGAAGAAATTGAACTGTTTCCGTCTAAACCGTTCTTTCCCGTTATTGAAGGCGCCGACCAAGAAATTCGGGAAACTTGCTATGCGGAGGCGAAGCGCAGATACGGAGATCCGCTGCCGGACATTGTGGCCAAACGGCTGGAAAAAGAATTGGGGCCGATCATTAAATATGGTTTTGCCGCATTGTTTCTCATTTCCGAACGTCTGGTAAAAAAATCGCTCGAAGACGGCTATTTAGTCGGTTCGAGAGGATCGGTCGGTTCATCCGTCGTTGCGATGCTGCTGGGCATTTCTGAGGTGAACCCGCTGCCTCCTCATTATGTTTGCACGGTATGCAAGCACAGTGAGTGGTTTGCGGACGGCAGCGTAAGAAGCGGATTTGATTTGCCGGATAAAGCTTGTCCTTCATGCGGCGAAACGATGAAAGGCGACGGCCAAGACATTACGTTTGAAACATTTCTTGGCTTCAAAGGGGATAAGGTGCCTGACATTGACCTTAACTTTTCAGGTGAATATCAGCCGCACGCGCACAATTATACGAAAGTATTGTTTGGCGAGAAGAACGTGTTTCGAGCAGGGACGATCAGCACCGTGGCGGAGAAGACGGCATACGGCTATGTGAAGAAATACGAAGAAGATCATGGCCTGAACTTAAGGAATGCAGAAGTGCTCAGGCTGAGCCAAGGCTGCACAGGCGTAAAGCGCAGCACCGGCCAGCATCCCGGCGGCATCGTCGTCGTGCCGGATTACATCGAAGTGGAGGACATTAC
>CALKAN010000214.1 GCA_937983035.1 uncultured Paenibacillaceae bacterium
TCCATTCGCCATCCCTCCGCCAGCCGGCGCTTTCACGATATGTTTGTTTTCGATTAAATCAGTTCCGTAATTTTGATTAAAATCTTGAACCGTCAAGTCGCCGTTCGCGCTGTTTTCCACCCATAACACGAAAGTGCTGCCAGGATCCAGCGTAATATGATCCAATCCGGCAAACCAATCTTGATCCGGCGTATTCGTCGGATAACGGTACAATAGTTTAAACTCGCCGAAGCGAAGCGGCTGGTTCGTATTATTATATACTTCGATAAATTCATACCCGTCTGCACCGCCGTAGTTCGCAGAATCCGGCACGATTTCCGTAATCAGCAGCGGCGGAGTTGCCGCACCCCCTTGCGCTGCCCGAAGCTCCAGCGTTTTCACGTCTGTTTGCGTTTGGTTCATGCCGTTCGAAGCGGTTAAAACATACTCCAGCTCAGACAGCGCAAAAATGTCGCTGAACGGAAACACATACCGGTACGTCCCGTCTTCATGCCGCGTCAGCTTCGCTTCTTTGAATGCCTCTGCACCCGGCTCTTTGTAATGCACGGTCACATCTGCAACCAAATATTCATCAGATGCTTGCGCTGTAATTTCCACGCGGTCTTTCGTTTGCACGCTCTCCGTCAAATCGACAAGCACGGGCACCGCCTCGCCGTTTAACGATACGGGCGTCTTTGGAACGAGATCAGGTTCCACTATGCCCGGCGAAGCAGGATTCACCCCGCCGCTTACTTTCACCATTTGATTCGATCCGTCTTGCGGATATCGATAAAAAATCCCTTTGTCTACCGCAACGTCGTATTCCCCGCGGTTATACACCGCGCTGACAAGCTCTTCTCCCGTATTCGCCGCCACAATGATTTCCCGCATGCGCTGATTCGCTATTCCGCCCGGCATGCGCACAAGATTTACATGTTCAATTAAATCATGTTCCCGATTTTCGCCGAAATAATTGCGGTTAAAATCATCGGCTGTCGCATTTGCATTCCCGCTGTTTGCGATCCAAAACACGATCGCTTTTCCGGGTTCCATCGGTATGTCTCTCATTTCCGGAATCCAAATTTGATCCTCTGCCGGTCCAGTCGGATAACGGTAAATAATATGAAAATCACGAAAATTCAACACTTGATCCGTATTGTTATAAATTTCTATAAATTCAAATGCGTCCGCGCCTCCCATATTCGATGAATCCGGCACAATTTCCGTAATTAACAGCGGCGGCACCCGGCTGTCATCGACTGTTTGCGCAGCAGCCTGCGCTCCTGCAATGCCGAATAAACAAATCATGAGCACAATGAAAACATGCATGAATCGTCTTTGTTTCATCAACATTCCCCTTTCTCCATCCTAATGAAAATTTTTCTGCACTGACGCAGCCTCCACGTTTACGTGACTTGTCAACGGCAAATCGGAATAGTGCTTCACCTCCTTGGCTTCATCTGCATCGATTGACGGCAATGCGCCGCCATTTAATCTCAGGGCTTCGCCGCCAAACACGAAAAAACCACAATGAAGCCGAGCACTCGGCGATTCATTGTGGTCTCTCTTCGTCTCTGACCGCTTTTTCCAATATTAGAAAGCCCTTTCATTTATGTATATTAAAGATACTCCAACCGGAGCCTCCTTGTCAATGCAAAATCGGGTCGATCTTGAAACACAGCCTAAATTACAACAATGTCATCAAAGACGCGGAAATCAGCAGCGAACTGAACAAATTTTAAAAAAAAATGAAAGTGCCGAAGCACTTCCATTTTTTTACTTTCTGCTGTCTTGCGCATTTTTTGCAATAAACATTTTTTACAATAAAACAGCTGTTATTTTACTGTAAAAAACTTGCTCGATCAGACAAAACAGATTTGCGCGTGTCGTTTTCTAAGCGCTGCATTCATTCAAGCCGTTGTCATCCTGCGTTCAACGCCATAACCTTGCTCGATCACCTTATTTCGCAACTTTCCGTTTCGCCTATTGCGAGCGAGCAGCTTTCAACGCTTTTTCAGCAATGTCGGTGCGGTAATGTTTTCCTTCGTAATGGATCTGCTCCACGGCACGGTAAGCTTTCTCGCGAGCGGATTCGATATCTGCGCCGATGCCCGTCACTCCAAGCAGCCGGCCGCCGTTCGTCATCACATTCCCATCCTCGTCAAAAGCGGTGCCGGCATGAAATACGAGCGCATCTTGGACCGCATCCAATCCGTCGATACGATCTCCTTTTCGATAAGGGCCGGGATAGCCGCCGGAAGAAAGAACGACGCACACCGCCGCCTCGTCGCTCCATTCAATTTCCTGTTCTGCAAGCCGTCCTTACACGACCGCCACCATAATTTCAAGCAGGTCCGTCTTTAATCTCGGCAGCACCACCTGCGTCTCCGGATCGCCGAAGCGGCAATTGAATTCAATCGTTTTCGGCCCTGACGCAGGCAGCATCAGCCCCGCGTACAATACGCCGCGGAAAGGCCGTCCTTCCTGCACCATTGCCCGCGCCGCCGGCCGCAAAATCGTTTCCACCGCTTCATCCACGACCGATTGCGGAATGTGAGGCACCGGGGAATACGTGCCCATGCCGCCCGTATTCGGGCCTTTGTCGCCGTCATAGATCGGCTTATGGTCTTGCGACGGCACCATTGGACGCACGATTTCGCCGTCCGTGAACGCGAGGATCGTCATTTCCTGTCCTTGCAAAAATTCTTCAATGACTACGCGATTTCCGGCTTCCCCGAACACTTTGTCGTTCATCATTTGCGACAGCGCCGCTTCCGCCTCTTCCATCGTTTGCGCGACGATGACGCCTTTGCCTGCGGCTAATCCGTCCGCTTTGATCACAATCGGCGCCCCTTGCTCCCGCAAATAAGCGAGCGCCTCATCGTAATTATCAAACGATGCATAAGCAGCTGTCGGAATGCCGTATTCTTTCATTAAACGCTTCGCGAACACTTTGCTTCCTTCAATTTCCGCCGCAGCTTTGTCCGGTCCGAAAGCAGGAATGCCCAATTCGCGGAAATAATCGATCGCTCCGGCGAACAGCGGGTCTTCCGGTCCGACGACGACGAAATCTATCGCGTTTTCCTTAGCAAAACGGCCCAACTGCTCAAAATCTTTTTCATCTATATCCACGCATTCAGCTGCTGATGCAATTCCTGCATTGCCCGGAGCACAATAAATTTTTTCCGCCTTCGGACTTTTCTTCAATGCCCATGCGATCGCATGCTCCCGGCCCCCGCGGCCAACGACTAAGATCCGCAACTCGATCCCCCCTGTTTCCTTCAAATTTCCTTTAGGATGTGCACTTCTGTTGTCCAAATCCGCCAACAATCTTCATTGCTGCATCAAAATATTGAAATCGTCAATGTTTAAAATGACGCACGCCGGTCATCACCATGGCCATGCCGTTTTCATTCGCCACTTGAATGGACTCTTCGTCTCTGATCGAGCCGCCCGGCTGAATGACCGCCGTAATCCCTGCTTTCGCGGCCAATTCCAACGTGTCTCCCATCGGGAAAAATGCATCGGAAGCGAGCACGCTGCCCCGCGCCTTTTCACCTGCTTGCTCGATGGCAATGCCTGCCGCGCCCACGCGGTTCATCTGGCCTGCGCCGACTCCGATCGTCATATCGTCTTTTGCCAGCACGATCGCATTCGATTTCACATGCTTGACGACTTTCCATGCGAACAGCAGCTGTTTCAGCTCTTCTTCGGACGGCGCGCGGTCTGTCACAACCTTCCATTCATCGGAAGCGAGCTGACGAATATCTTTATCCTGCACAAGCATGCCCCCTTCGACAGAAGTGATCATGAGCTCCTGCCGCTTGCCGTTTTCCATGCCGCTCAATTTCAACAAACGAATATTTTTCTTCTGCGTCAAAACTTCGAGCGCTTCCGGGCTGAAATCCGGTGCAATGACTATTTCCAGGAAAATTTCATGCAGCCGCAGCGCCGTCTCTTTCTCCACTTTCCGGTTGAAAGCCACGATGCCGCCAAAGATCGAAACCGGATCTGCTGCGTACGCTTTTTCAAAAGCTTCATGCGCATTGCTGCCGATTCCAACGCCGCAAGGATTCATGTGTTTGACCGCAACGACGGCCGGTTCGCTGAATTCCTTCACGATCTGCAGCGCAGCATTCGCATCATTGATGTTGTTATAGGACAGCTCTTTCCCGTGCAGTTGTTCCGCTGTCGTAATGTTGCCCGGCTCTGCCAACGGCTTGCGGTAAAACGCCGCGCTTTGGTGCGGGTTTTCTCCGTAACGCAGATCTTGCACTTTTTCGTAAGTAACCGTCAGACGCTCCGGCATCGTTTCGCCTGTCTGCTGGTTCAAATAATCCGCGATCAGCGCATCGTAGGCTGCCGTGTGACGAAATACTTTCGCCGCCAAACGTTTGCGCGTCTCCAACGTTGTGTCTTGCTGCTGCTTGATTTCTTCCAGCACTTGAGCGTAATCGCCGGAATCGACAACGACCGTCACATAGGCGTGATTTTTCGCGGCAGCGCGCAGCATGGCCGGACCGCCGATATCGATATTTTCAATCGCATCTTCATAAGTCACGTCCGGCTTTGCAATCGTCTGCTGAAATGGATACAAATTGACGACGACAAGGTCGATATATTCCAGCCCAAGCTCCTTCATCTGCTGCTGGTGCGTTTCATTGTCCCGCACGGCCAAAAGGCCGCTGTGAACGGCAGGATGCAGTGTTTTAACTCGGCCGTCCATAATTTCCGGAAAACCTGTCACGTCTGAAATGCCAATGACCGAAATGCCGCTCTCTTCCAACAGCTTCTTCGTTCCGCCAGTCGAAATGATTTCCACTCCCGCTTCTGCCAATAGACGGGCAAACTCAACTACGCCTGTCTTATCCGGAACGCTGATCAGCGCTCGTTTGATCGCCATCGCATTCATCCTCCTCTTTTATTTACACAGGTCAAAAAAATTCTTTAAGTACGCCGCCGCGCATGAGCGTTGCGTTTTTCCAATCTCACCAGCAAGCATGGAACCTCTGATGAAATTCATCCATATATTTTAAAACATTTCCGCCGCAATGCCATCCAAACAATGCGTCAGCGATTCGTCTCGCTGCATGAACCATCGCTTCAAACGCGGCAAGTTCGTTGAACGTTCGCATGTTATCGTCGCATATTCGTTTGCTGAACGTCAACCAGCGGCAAAAAATCGTACACGAACGCGAGCTGTGATTAACAGTGCCAACAATCGTCATCATATTTAAACGCATCGTTTAACTTTCGTCGCAATTGGGTAACTAATCGTTAACTTTTCGCAAGTGATCGTAAGACTAACATAAGCTGTAGTGAAACTGCGACTATAATCGTCTATTATTCATTAAGCCTTCATCCACTTTCGTCGCAAATTGGTTAACCAATCGATCCTTAACCGCCCATCAATCTTGCGCAGCATGAATTCGCACTTTGCGCCCATCCAAGCTCACGCGGCGTTCAGCAATCAGCCGGATAACTTCCGGATAAAGCCGATGTTCTGTCTCATGAATGCGCTGCTCCAACTCCTCGATCGTTTCGCCTTCACGAATGGGAACCGGCGCTTGCGCAATGATCGGTCCGGTATCCATCCCGCCGTCCACAAAATGCACCGTCACGCCGGTTACTTTCACGCCGTGCTCGAGCGCCTGTTCGACGGCGTTCAGCCCGGGAAATGAAGGAAGCAGCGATGGATGAATGTTGATCATGCGCCCTTCGTAAGGCGACACTAATACCGAAGTAATCAGCCGCATATATCCAGCCAGCACGATCAAATCGACTTGTTTTTCCTGAAGCATCTGCAAGATCTCGCGCTCATAATCTTCCCTGGCAGCATAATCTTTGGGACGAAATACAAACCGCGGCACCCCCGCCTTCTCGGCGCGTTCGATCACTTTCGCGCCTGGCTTGTCGCAAACGAGCAGCGCAATGTCCACATTCGGCAATGACCCACGCTGCGCCGCATCGACAATCGCTTGAAAATTCGATCCGCTGCCGGAAGCAAAAACAGCGATGCGCAAAGGCGGATGCCCCGAACGATTGACGCGCTCGCCTTGACGGCTGTTCAAATCACTCATCCCAGCTCCTCCCCGTCAAACGTTGTGCGGCAATCTCCTTCCACAACGGTCCCGATGCGGTAAACGGATTCGCCGTTTGCCTCAGCCGTGCGAACCGCTTCGTCTGCTTGTTCGGCCGAAACGATCACGACCATGCCGATGCCCATGTTGAACGTGCGGTACAAATCGTATTCCG
>CALKAN010000215.1 GCA_937983035.1 uncultured Paenibacillaceae bacterium
TTCTGCCATCGCGGGCGTCTGCGCGATGCACATCTTGAACATAGATGTAACCGTAATAATGTCCGCCGGCATCGCCGTAGTCTGTTTCAGATTCCGGCATGCGTACTTGCGTGCCTGGAGGCAGCAGATAATCATTATAATATTCCAGTTCAAGCTCTGTTTCGAAATGTCCGTCGCGGTTGGCATCACCGCCAAGCGTATACTCATGACGCTCGCCCCCGTCAACGCGGAAAATATCGATCACGTAAGCTTGATCTTCATGCCCGCCAAATGCAATCATCCACGGCTCGCGGCTGTATTCGCTTGTCATCGGATAAGCGCTTTGTTGACTCGCTTTCATGATTTGCACCGTATCATCAGAAGCAATGAACGCTTCAATCTCTCCGCCATGGCTGCCGTTTCCGGCGGCATTCATGTCCTGGCCATTTACGACAACCGTATTATGGGCCAGCGTCGAAGCTGTCCAGCGGCGGAAGAACGTGTGAGTATACCCGATGTCAGGGAGCAGTTCCTGGCCTTCGGCAAACAGCGTGATGTTCAGCGGGTCATAATGATTGTGCCCGTATTTCGGCGTGAACATCATGTACAGCTGCGATGGGTTTGCTTCATCGCTTCCCGGCAGTGACGGAAGCTGTGCTGATTCATCATCTAACAGCGCCAGCTTGACGACACCCATCTTGTAGTTGGACGATTGTTCTCGCTTGCCGGTATTCAAGAATGTGATGGAGTGCACGCCTTCGCTCAACTCTAATGTCGTCAAAGTTTCGAACGGCTGAACTCCGCTCGATTCTGCATAAAAGTCCAGATTGACAATCAACCGGTCGTCGATCATCACGTCATATTGTCCGTAACTGGCTGCTTTAAACGGCTGCAGCGCAATCGTATATTGATCTGTTTCAGGCACGTTGAACAAGAACGTGATGAAATGCCCGGGCTCGTTCGCTTCCAGTTGAACGGTTCCGCTCGCTGGAAAATCGCGGTGTTCAACAGATTGCTCATCAATTTCCAATGACGGAAAATCATAGATGATCGCAGGATGTTCCCCGGCAACGCCTGCTTGCGCCAGTCTTGCAATGCCTGTTGCAGGGAGCAGGTAGGAACCGAGATCGGTCATCGGATTGGCTGATTTCTCGTTTGCCCAAGTATCTTGCATCGCGACGTAGCTTCCGTTCGGATAGGAGACAACGTCGCCCATCGTCAGCGCTTTATTCAGGGCAGGAAACGTTTCAGATAAATCTAATTGCTGCAGATTCCGTCCCGTGCGCGGCGATAAATAATCATGCGGGTCTGACCAGCCTTTGGATTCATTCATGCTGATTAACAGCCCGTTCGTAGACTGATTGTGATAGGATAAGGTCACTTCCTTCCAGAAGCCGTCAAACAAATAGTTGTTTTTGGCGTAGATTTCCATCCGTTCCACGGCTTCGTGCATGTAGGACGGGTCCCCGGTCGCTTTGCTCATGCGAATGAGTCCCCGCCAAGTGTTGTATTCCATGTTGTGATTCAAAATCGGATAAGAACGCACGTATTCAAAAGACGGCTTAAACATGTTTTCAATGATTTGCTCTTCGACATCATATCCGAGCTCATCGCTTAACAGTTCGAATGCGTTCGTTTCTCGCACCTTAATGTAAGCATCCAGCAAATAGCTGAGATTGGACATATCGCCGGTATACCATCTGTACCAAACTCCGCCGTAGTAATTGTACGGGGGCCCGGAAGTGAGCGGATAATTCGCCCAATAGTAATCGTTGGTCGGCATGTAGCCTTGATACACTTCCGCCCAGCGGGCAAGCAAGCGGGCTGCGCCAAGCGGATCGGATGAGGCGATGTTGTTCGTTTCCCGAAGCACATAATCTTTTTGGAAGTACCACAAATGTGCAGTAAAGAAATATCGCTTGCCGTCTTCGTCTTCATAATACGGATATTCCACAATTTCTCCCAAAGGATTCACTGCGGCAAGCACTTGATCTTCAGGGAACTGCTCATTCGGATATACCGTGCCTGTCAATTTGGCCGTCATTTGCCAAGGTTGATCCGGGCTCCAATTATAAAGCTGATATGGACGGAGCGACGGATCTTCGGGCAAACCGACAAAGATAAATCCGGTGTTTTCAGGGATTAAGTCAAGCAGTTTCTGCACTTGTTCCGATGCAGGAGCATATTCGACCATGCGAGTCGGCGCGGGATCCGGCCTTTTGAACAAACTGTCGCCGGCATTGATCATCGCTTCTCGGTCAAAGCTTAGTTCGAAATATTGAAACGCTCCTTTGCCGTTGCGAAATGCGAGCTTCAATCGATATTGACCGGTTTCTTGCGGACGGGGATGATGGAAGTAAATCATTGATTCTGCCCCTTGTCTGCGAATGTGAAAGTCCGTCAGTTCAGTTTCCATGCCGTCCGGAGATATCCAAGTCATCTTCAATTCTGTCGTGCGTTGGATCATGCCGCCATGGATGACTAACTCTTTCTCCGTAAAGCCTGCATAACGAAATTCCCATTGTTCTGGAATCCACAAATTTTGCGGTCTGTCCGGCTCTGCACTTGCTTGCGGCAGCTGAGAAAAATAAAGCGGAGCCATCCGGCCTTGGTTTAATGCATGCACAACCATGCTCACATTCGCGCCGCCCGTGTCGCTGATGTAAGAATAGCGCAGCGGGACGAAAGAGGTAAATGGATTGGAATTGATGCCATAGAAGCGTGCGATATTAAATTGCCATTCATCTCCGACGGCAACTTGGCTGACATTCATGGCTGAAAAAGGAATTTTCACTTCTGCGGTCCATGTTTCTTCTGTTTTCATCCATTCCGCTTGCGCTTGACTCAGCAACGAAGCGCTTAAGCCCCAATTCGGATTGATGCCCCGGCTTCCCTGCGATATGGGGAGGCGGACTCGGTAATTGGCTGCCTCTTTGCCGGGCGACAAAATGATTTCGACGATTTCCGTCTCCGGCGCTGAATCGTCTGTTTCGCCATAGCTGCCGATGAGCCCTATGTACAAATGCTGCTCATCATATCCCATGAGAATCTGGGTGTCTGAATCTGCTTTCTTGTTTTCGTACATCGTTGTGAATCCGCTGCCTTCCCAAGCAGTTTCCCAGACTGATTCGTCCAGCATGCCGTCCAGCTGAGGCGCTTCAAGAAATCTGGGAATGACAGCCATTCGGTCAACGCTGCTGTCGATCGGTGCTCTTTCCATGGAGATGGGAGCTTGTCCTGCTGCCGGGTTGGCAAAAGATGCAGCTGGAATTGTTGTAAACGCTAACAAGAATGCGATGCAACAAATCACACTGCGTTTAAACATCATCGATTCCTCCTTTAACGTTTGAATTTGTTCAACTATCATTTAACAGCAATTTCCAAAATAAATCAAGCGCTTTCATAAAGCGTCCATTGTTCTATTATGCAAGCAGAAATTGAGATTTCTCGGCAAGTCGAATAATGCAAAAAAATGTCCTATAGATACAAAAAAATGTCTGAAGCGCTTACTTTTTATTCAGTAAAATATAAACAGCAGCTTGCGTTTAAGACTTACGGATGCTGAAGGAGGGAGCAGAAAGAGAAATTGTAAGCGTGATCATCAGCCATAAAAAACAAACTTGTGATCCAGCAAGTGAGAATTCATTCCGTCAAAAATATTACTGCGTGATAAGGAGGAGTCACATGAGAAAGTTTTTCAGCTTGAAAGGAATCATTTTGTTATTGATTGCAGCGCTGCTGGCCGGCTGCGGCGCCAACGGCGATGATGCAGCAGGCAATGAAACAGGCAGTGCGACAGGCAGCAGCAATGAACCCGTTGATTTATATTTATACAGCGCGAGCGGCGGCAGCCCGGAATGGTTTGAAACGAATTACGGCAAATATTTGAAAGAAGAGTTTCCGCATATAAACTTCAATGTTTATTTCCCATCCGACGTTACCATTCAAGATTACATCGCTTCCGGCGAGCCGTTAGACATCGTGTTTGGATCTTTTACAACGATTTATCAAAATCTCATCAATTTAAACTTGCAAACGGACATCAGCGACGAGATTAAGGCGCATAACATTGATCTGGACAAAATTGATCCGGCCGTCATCGGTTTGATGAGACAGCTGGCTGACGGCGGCATCTATGGCTTGCCTGCTTTCATCGGCACTTCCGGATTGTATTACAACAAAGATATTTTTGATAAATTTGCCGTCGAATACCCGACGGATGACATGACGTGGGATGATGTATACGACTTGGCAGTCAAGCTGACGCGTTCAGACGGCGGTGAACAGTACTATGGATTTGCCAATGACAACAGGAACTATATTATTTATAACCAGTTGTCGCTGGACATGGTAGATCCGGAAACATTGACCGCTGCGTTCAATACGGATGACTGGGCGCGCTTAATTCAAACTTTTGCCCGCTTTATGACGATTGACGGCCTTGATCCAAACGAAGCGACAGTAGCGGCATTTAATACGGTCGGCAATGTTGCCATGGCGACGAATTACACCGGTTGCTGCGGCGCTACTCCAGGCGATGCGGTGACGAACTGGGATGTCGTGCGCATTCCGGATTATCCGGGACGGCCTAACGTCGGCCCGCAAGTCGTTCCGAACTATTGGAACATGAGTTCCATCAGCCAAAATAGAGAGGCTGCATTTGAAGTGATTGCTTATATCGTATCGGAAGAATTTCAAACTTCTTTGAACAGCCGGGGATTGGCGACCGTGTTAAGAGACACGGATCTGCATGCGCAATACGGCAGCGAGCTCCCATTTTATAATGGAAAGAATGTGAAAGCGCTCTTCCCAAAACCTGCGGCAGAAAGTTCCAACGTAACGGAATATCATATCGAAGCTGCTGCTGAAATTAATAATGCGCTCAATCAAGTTGCTTTGGAAGGCATTGACGTGAACACTGCGCTGCGAACAGCCGCAGAAAGATTAAATCAAACGATTCAGGCTGCTGAGGCGGCAAAGTCAGAGGGCAAGTAATTAAAATAAGAGTGCGGGGGAAAGCAGACGATTCCATTCGAATGCTTCATCGCACTCTTATTTTTTTGACGCGCATTTCGGTGTACAATGCTAAATTCAATTCAGTTTAATGAAATTCGACATCGATGCGTCTTCTTTGTTCTGACTGCAATTTAGGCATGCGGATTTCAAGAACGCCATTTTTATACGTTGCTTTGACCCCTTCTTCCGATACGGGGTGCGGCAAACTGATCGTTCGTTTAAATCTGCCTGTCATGCGCTCTCTGCGATGCATATGCTCTTCTTTGACTTCCATTTCTCGGTTGATCACGCCGCTGATGGTGAGATTGTTGTTTTCGATTTCGATTTGCACATCATCTTTCTTGTTTAACCCCGGGATGTCGCAAGCTGCAACGATCTCATTTTCAGTTTCATAGACGTCCATGTTTAAGTTGCCGAATCCGCTTCTTAAATTGTTAAATCCATGCGTGAAAAAGTGATCCAGTTCGTTTTTCACATTTTCCAAATGACGGAACGGTTCGCTGGGAAATGCCATTTTTGCTTCTTCCTTTCTCGATGTTTTTCCAAATTTATTATGGACGATGCGTCTCGCAATTATGTAAATGTTGCAAATAAACCGAAACGGTCACGTTCGTTTTTCCACCATATGCAGAAAGTTTGTGCCGGAGAATTGAATGACCTCCAAACGGCTTTTGGCTTCGGGATTAGGTCTTCTGTTTTTCGAAAAGGTTTGCATGAGCATCGCATGAGAAATTCAAAACATGGAAGCGGATATATGCAAGCTGCTGCACGAAGCAGCAGCTTGCGATGCTAGAACAAGTTGCGTATATCTGTGATGCTTTTGACAATGACGCCGATTGCGCCGACATAATACGCGATTTGAACGATGATTTCCGTCGGATCGATCGAAGCAATATTCGCAATAATGAATAGCGGAAAGACATAATAGACGAATCCTTGCAAGAAATTCAAAATTGCTGTGGAAGGAAAATTGCGCAATGAGACGGATTGATACATTTCAGCCAAAAGCTTGATGCTCATCATGCCGAGAACGCCCCACATGGCATACAACATCCAACCCGTGAGCGTGAATGACACTTCCAAACACCTCCTTTGTTGGAGGATTGTGATGATGCCATATTATATGCAGCACTTATGAATCTCGCATTCTATCATTTGCATTATTTTTGCGCCTGTTTTATCAACGTTGCGGTTCGCCTCTTTTAACGCATTCAGTTGTTGAAAGC
>CALKAN010000216.1 GCA_937983035.1 uncultured Paenibacillaceae bacterium
TTATAGCCGTGCCTGATCTCATCAAATCCGTTGATGGAAGCATAGCTGTAAGGGGTTGGTTCCGGCGTGTTTTGCATATAATACTGCATCTGAATGAACGGTCGCACCGCATCCCAGCCCGTGTCATGCGCCATTAATTGTTCTGCCGTCTTGCCGCTCATCAGCTCTGCTTCGATGTATAATGCCCGCGCGTTGGCTGTGATCTCGTCGATCCATTTCGGATTCGTGTGCAGCTCGCCGTCGATCAAGCATTGGCAGTCACCTGCCAGCCATACGACGTTCCGGCGCCGGCTGTATAGAGCCATCGCAGCCGCCGGCCTTTGATTCGGGCTGCTTTCCATCAGTTGTTCCGCCCCTTGTTCACGATAATAACGCTGCAAATGTTGATTGATGAAGGCGATGATCTGATTGAAATCCGCGTCCGGCGGCAGCTGAGGAATCGCTTCAGCAATCCCGACGGCAATGAACCGTCCGGATGTCATCCCGTTAAACCTTAAGCCAGTGACATCGGTCGCGCCGTCGATGACGCACGCATAATGTTCGGTGACAACGCACTGATCTTCACACGTTTCCAAATTGCCCGATTTCGCAACCATGTACTGTTCTGCAATGATCATGTTTACCTCCGATTGTATGTCCGTTTTCTATACTCCGCATTCGCTGATTGCAGCCAAAAACTTGCTGCTGCAGCCATTCCTATGCTTAAGTGCCGTCAACATGTCTTAATCTTATGCCTTTCCATGTCTTTGCACGGCCTCTTTTGCAAGCAGCAGCGCTCCGCAAAACCCGGCATTGTCTCCAAGACTCGGCGGCACGATATAAGAGTCGAGATGTTCAATCACTTGATCCCGCTGGATGTAACCGTTCAGCAGCCGCTTGACTTCAGCTCGAACGAGCGGAAACAACTGCTGCTGTTTCATCACTCCGCCGCCAAGAATAATTTTTTCAGGAGACAACATATAAATGAAGTTCGCCGCCGCTTGCGCAATATAAAACGCTTCGATTTCCCAGACTTTGGCATCGTCTGCAAGCTCGCTTCCTTTGGCCCCCCATCTTTGTTCAATCGAAGGACCGGAAGCCAACCCTTCCAAACAATCCTGATGGTAAGGGCAGCTCCCGCCGAACGCGTCCTCGGGGTGGCGGCGCACGATCATGTGCCCCGTTTCCGGATGCAGCATGCCGTGAACGAGCCTGCCTTCAGCAACGACGCCGGAACCGATGCCGGTGCCTACCGTCGTATAAACGCAGCTGCTCAATCCTTTAGCCGCGCCCCAAACAAATTCGCCCCATGCAGCAGCATTGACGTCCGTATCAAACCCGACCGGAATTTGAAGCGCTTGTTTCAGCTCCTGATAGATCGGATAATTGCGCCATCCCTGCTTCGGAGTCGAAGTGATGGACCCGTAATTCGGACTTTTTGGATCCAGTTCCACAGGTCCGAAAGAGCCGATGCCGAGCGCATCGACTTGATGTTCGCGAAAATATTGAATGATCTTCGGCATCGTTTCTTCCGGTGTCGTCGTCGGGCATTCCACCCGATCCAGAATCGTGCCGCGTTCATCCCCGAATCCGAATACCATCTTCGTGCCGCCCGCTTCCAATGCACCCAATCTCATGTTCATTTCTCCTTTCCAAAAACAAAAACCATCCAGGCTGTTTCTGCGTTTATTCGCCTCAAAGCGCATTCATTTTCAATCATATATCTCTATCTTTTGCATTTGTCTTCGTATTAAGGATACCGACTAACGGCACAATTGTCTATGATCTTTCAGCGAAAAGCAAAAGCAGAAAACAAAAAGCGGCGATATTCAGCGATTGATTCCATCATGCAATTAAAAAGGAGCCCTCCCGGACTCCTGAAACGCTATTGCTCGATCGCATCCAAATACTGGTTGATCTCTTCTTCAGCGCAATGCAGCCGTTTGAAAAAATCAGGCATGACTTCATATATACACAGAAAACCGACGCCCCATAAGGCGCCGGCATTAATTTTGGATCGCCGTGCTTTTTACTTCTTTCCCGATCGCCGCCAACGGTTCTGCACCAGCTGCTGTTACGTCCTCCCAACGAATACGCTCGCTTTCTTCACCTGAAATTTGAATGCATTCATTCGCATTGCAATCAAGGTTCAATTTTTGCATTTGGACTTCTTTGCATTGGTGCAGCACAATACCGGGCCCGGACTGATTTTGCATATTTATGTGCGACAACTTCATCTGCTTGCCGTTTTGACAAACAATGCCCTCTTTCGTTTCAAACACCGCATGACTTAATTCGAAATGAGAGACCGGCATTTCCGGCAAACCATTGAGCCTTACAGCAGCGGACGCCCCTTTGCATATCACATGCTCGATTGTAATGTTGGTAAATTGCGGTGTTTCTTCTGTGACAGGCAAATCTCTCCGCTCACTTTGTTCTTTGCTCAGCCCATAGAACAAATCAAACAAAATCGCTTCTCCGGCAATGCGTGACATATGAATATTGCGAATGCGGATCTTCTCCACGCATCCGCCCCGTCCACGCGTGCTTTTAAAGCGAAGTCCCACATCCGTTCCAATAAACGTGCAATTGTCCACCTCTACTTCGCGAACCCCGCCTGACATTTCGCTCCCGATCACAAATCCTCCGTGGCCGTGATACACGACACAGTTTCGAATCCAAATTTTTTCTGACGGAATCCCCAACTGACGTCCTTCTTCATCTTTCCCTGACTTCATGCAGATCGCATCGTCTCCGACGTCAAAGGCGCTGTCTTCAACAAGCACATAACGGCAGCTTTCCACGTCTAAACCATCGCCGTTTTGCGAATGCCAAGGGTTGCGCACATTCACATTGCGAATCGTCACATGCTCACATACCCACGGATGCAAACACCACGCAGGCGAATTTTGAAAAACAGGTCCGTCCAGCAAAATATATTTCGAATTCCGA
>CALKAN010000217.1 GCA_937983035.1 uncultured Paenibacillaceae bacterium
CTGCGCTCGTTCGCGCAGCAGCTGCATATTTATCGATCATATGCTTTTTGATGATGTGGAATCACATGATGCTTCATCATGTGCACGAAGAGATGCCGTCCCCATCTGATGATGCCATGACAGTCAGCGCGGCAGATAAAGAGGAACGCGTGCAGACGAATCAAGAAAAGAAACAAGACAAGCCGAAGCCAGTCATCGCAGCGGCGGCCTCAAAACCTGAAGCAGATGAGCCGGCATGGAGCGACTATCCGGCAGTGGAAGTCGTTGCCACGGGATACTACGCAGGCGTAGAGTCTACGGGAAAATCTCCTGGTCATCCGGAATACGGCATTACGTTTTCCGGGCTGAAAGTGCATCGCGACGAAAAGGCGTTGTCAACCATTGCCGCGGATCCTGAGGTGTTCCCGCTGGGAACGATCTTGTACATCCCGGGCTACGGTTACGGCATTGTTGCAGACACCGGTTCTGCGATCAAAGGCAACATTATTGATTTGTATTTCGAGACGAAAGAAGACGTGTACGCGCAATGGGGCAAAAAAAATGTCGTGGTGTATGTGCTGGAGAGAGGAAACGGCAAGGTGACAGAAGCGTTGTTTAAGGAAAAATATGAACAGTATTCTAATAAAAATTAACATTAACATATTTGATGATTTTAAATAAAAGAAGACAGATCTTGCATTCGAACTGTCCTGCAGAATAGTCCATTAGTTGGGCTTTTTTTTTTCGGAAATATGATAAAATATTTCAATGACACAGTAAGAGAACATGCTCATTCTCATCTAAAATTGGCAGGATGGGAGACATTGTGTATGATCGGATTGCAAAAAGAGGACAGAATGCTGCAATGGAGCGATCGGCGAAAAAACGTTCATTACGGCTTGGACCAATCGGAATTGTTGGAAGAATTGTATCGTCAAATGTTTATCGTTGCTTATTCGAAGCTGAAAAACAAGCCGGATGCGTTGGATGCAGTGCAAGAATCTTGGGTGAAAATTTTGCGCAAGATCGATACTTTAAGAGATCGGGACAAGTTGATCCAATGGGCGAAAGTGATCACTGCAAATACGTCCATTAATATTTGGAAAAAAAAGCAGCAGCGAAACGAAGTGCTCGTGCAGGAATTGGAATATGACGCGAAAAGCGCGGCAGCGGGAATGATCGAAGAGTCTTTGCTGGCAGCCGATGTAAAACAAAGTCTGGAAGAATTGGACAAGGATACTCGGCTCATGTTTATTTATAAATTTTATTTCGGATGGAAAGATCAGCAAATTGCAGACAGCCTCGGATATCCTGTCGGCACGGTAAAGGCGAGAATTCATCGGGGGAAACATCGCCTGAGAAAGATGCTTCATGAATCTTATGGAAAAAGATAGTTTATTTTCATCGTAAAAAGATCATCCTTATACATGTAAGATAAGCGCCGGCATCGGCGATCAAAAGGAGAAGATCTTTTTATGCTGGAACTGAAATCGTCAATTACCGGATTATCCATGTCGCTTGCGGATGCGCGGGAGAAAACGGAATCAGCAGGCTTTGTGCTGGGCGGAAATTGGGAGTATGACCATGGCTGCTTTGACAAAGCATTGGATCAGCAAGACATCGTATGGCTGCGCATTCCATTCGACGTCACGCAAGGAAAACTGGACAGCGAACGGGAAAATCTAAATGCGACGATACGTTTTGGAGCGCCGTTTGTATTAAAGCATGTGTATGAAGAAGGCATTGACAGCGAGGCCGCTTCTGGCTTGCTCAGCAGTTTTGTCAATCAGTTTCAAACGCCTGCGGATCCTGACGACAAAGTCGAACCGCATTGGGTGGAGCGAGCGGAAGCAGAATTGCGCGAACTGGAGCAAATTTTGCGATAATCTTCGGATTAATCGCTTTTTTACCCTTTTTTAAGGTTCATTTAAGGTTGGAGGTTCACAATAGATTGTAAAGATAAGCATGCTTGAATGATCAGGCGTGCGGCAGTCTGATCAGTGAATCGGATGCCGTCCCGAAGCAAGTTTGCAATAAGGGACAGATGCAGCTTTAAAAAAGGGTTAAGGAGGCTTCGGAATATGAATGAGAAAGATCATAGAAATGAACGATCGCTGTTTTATGGAAGCAGTTCTGAGCAGCCAGAAGATCAGCAAGATAAACAAGCGGATGACATAAACGACCGGCCGGCTTACTACTCTTACGGTTCTTACAAATCTGAACGGTTTCAAAATCAAGAGGAGTTTGCGGCTGATGCAGGAACGAATCAAGAGAGCGTGAATGAAGCAGCGTCTGATGCGCAGGAAAGCGCAGAGGATCACGCGTTTGAAACGAAAATGGCGGCCGTTGATTCGACTCAGACGGTTGAAATTACGCACCCGTCCCCAGTCAAACCGATTTATCATGACCCGTCTCACGCGGGCATCAAACAAAAGAACAGAACGTCTTCGTTTCGCAGCATGTTTGCCTCGTTTTTGGCTGGGGCTGCAGTCGTGGCGCTGTTTATGTTTGTCGCTGTGCAAATGAATTTGTTTGCAGCGGACGAAGGCCAATTGGGCGGCATTTTGCCGAGCGGAAGCGAGCAAAGCGTTGAATCTTCATCCGGCGGCGTTTCCGCGGCAGCTGCTGACCCGCTCGTTCGTCCGGCAACGATTTCGGATATGGTCAAGATGGCCGGACCTGCGGTAGTTAAGATTGAAACGATGGTGAAGCAGAATACGCGCACGCGGTTCAATGATGACATCTTTCGCTGGTTTTTCGGCGATCAATATTTAGTTCCTAGACAGGAAGAAGGACAATTGGTTCCCGGCGGCATGGGATCTGGATTCATCTTTGAAAAAACCGGATACATTTATACAAACCAGCATGTCATCGACCGGGCAGAGGAAATATGGGTGGAAGTGCAAGGATACCCGGAAAAATTCAAAGCAGAGCTGCTCGGCTCTGATTATGAAATGGATTTGGCTGTATTGAAAATAGAAGGCGATGAATTCCCTGCGCTCAAAATGGGCGATTCATCGAGCGTGGAAGTCGGTGATTGGGTCACGGCGATCGGCAATCCGATCGGATTCGATCATACGGTCAGCGTAGGCGTGTTGAGCGCGAAAGAACGAGAGATCTCCATTCAAGATGAAACAGGGATGAGAGGTCCGCGCAAATATCAAAACTTGCTGCAAACAGACGCGTCGATTAACCCGGGCAATTCCGGCGGTCCGCTGCTCAATTTGAACGGGGAAGTGATCGGAATGAACACGGCTGTGAGCGCCAATGCTCAAGGCATCGGATTCGCCATCCCGAGCAATACATTGCTGGAAGTTGTCGACCGGTTGAAAAATGGCGCGAAAATTGAAAAGCCGTTCATCGGCGTCACGCTGGCAGAGCTGAATGACCGATTGGCAGAACAGCTCGGGTTGGATTCGTCCGACGGAGTTGTGGTGATGCAAGTGCTGCGCGACAGCCCGGCCAATTTGGCAGGACTCAGACCGTACGATGTCATCGTTGAATTCAATGGTGAAAAAGTAGAAAATATTGAGCATTTGCAATCGAAAATCAGGGAAGCAGGCACAGGTGCAAGAGTAACTGTTACGTTCATTCGAGACGGCAGCCGATATGATACCGGACTGATCATCGGAGACCGTAACGACATCTCTTGACGCAAGGCAGCTGAAGTCGGCGGAGAGCGGATGATACCGTGTCTCCGCTTTTTTTAGCCATGGATCACAGATTTGTTATAATACAGTCAGTAGAAACGGCGGGAGGGAAGTCCAATGCGCGAGGAAATATTAGTTGTCGATGATGATGAGAAAATCACTTCCATGCTGCGGCGTTCGCTGGCGTTTGAAGGATATGCGGTCAGAACCGCCAATGACGGGAAACAAGGGCTGGCCGCTGTGATGGAGAAAGAGCCTGATCTGATGATCTTAGACGTCATGATGCCTTATGTGGACGGCTGGGAAGTTTGCAGGCGGATCCGAGAAGCCGGCAGCCAATTGCCGATCTTGATGCTGACCGCAAAAGATGAAGTGCAAGACCGCGTGAAAGGTTTGGACTTAGGTGCGGATGATTATTTAGTTAAACCGTTTGCGTTGGAAGAAATGCTCGCTCGAGTGAGAGCTTTGCTGCGCCGGAAGGCGGATGCATCCGTCAAACCGGATAATAAATTGCAGTTTGAAGATTTAGTGTTGGACATGGATACTCGGGAAGCGATGCGGGGAGATCGAATCATCGATTTGACCGCGAAAGAATTTGAATTGCTGCAATTTTTCATGCTGAATCCGAAGCGAGTGCTGTCCAGAGACCGGATCATGGAAAAAATTTGGGGGTTTGACTACAGCGGAGAATCCAATGTGCTGGAAGTATACGTGGCGCTTCTCCGCCAGAAATTAGAGGAAGGCGGCGAGCCTCGCTTGATTCATACGGTGAGGGGAGCCGGTTATGTGTTGAAAGGGGAACGAAAATAAGTGTCATTCCGATTGCGCCTGACATTGTGGTATACTGCGCTGCTGGCCGGCACCTTAGTCGTGTTCAGCATCCTCCTGTATGTTTCTTTGTCCGCAGTAACGGCTAAGCAATATGAAGAAATGCTGCGAAAAAATGCGGAAAACGTGTATGAGCGCATTCGCGTCGATTACGGATTGTTTTTGCGCGGATGGAACATCGACTTGGAACTCGATGCCGTAGATTTGTACTTATCGAAAGAAATTTATTTGCAGGTGGTTAATTTTACGAATCCGAACAATCGCATTCGTTCGTTAAATGCAGTGCAAAATGATATTGTGCTGCCGTTGAATGTTGAACAGCTTAGTCAAATTGCCGATCGAAAAGCATTTTTCGCCAAGGCGGAAATTCAGAACTTGCCTTTTCTCATCTATTACCGGCCGCTGATTTATCAAGGGCAGGTTATCGGGATTTTGCAAGCGGCGATGAATACCGGCGATTTCCTGGCTGAATTAAAGTGGATTTTGCTGGCATTATCTTTCACGTCATTGCTCATCGCTTTCACGCTGGGCCGATTGATGGCTAAAAAAGCATTGAAGCCGATCGACCATGTCATCGAAACGACAGAATTGATTGAAAAAGAAGGCGACCTGAATCACCGCATTGCTTATCGCGGCCCGAAAGACGAGATCGGCCGGCTCATTCAGAAAATCAATGACATGCTGGAAAAAATACAGACCAGTTACAATGAGCTGGAAGAATCTTACCGTAATCAGCGCCGGCTCGTATCCGACGCATCTCACGAGCTGCGAACGCCGCTGACGACGATCCGCGGAAATGTTGAACTGTTAAAGCGTGCTTTCCAGCCGTTTTTGAAGAGGGATTTGCTCAATGAAACCGAACGTGAGCTGTTCGAGGAGGGGCTGAACGATATCGCTGCTGAAGCGGAAAGAATGAGCCGTTTAGTAGAAGACATGCTTTCGCTCGCTAGAGCAGACGCAGGGTATCAGATGGAGCGGGTTCCGCTGCTGTTGCAGCCGATTGTGGAGGAAGTCGCTCGGAAAGCGCAGATGCTGCCGCGCCGCGCGGAATTTATCATCGGGGATTTCTCGGAATTGGCCGGCATATACGTCCTTGGCAACCGGGATTATTTGCAGCAGCTGTTGTTTATTTTGCTGGAGAACGCGTTTAAATACACGGAGCAGGGCCAAGTCATGATCGAAGCGATGACGGAAAAAAATATGGCAGGCATTCGCGTCAGCGATACAGGGGCTGGGATGGATGAAGATGAGGTGCCGCACATTTTTGAACGGTTCTATCGCGCGGACTTGTCCAGAGGGAAGAAGCCCGGCACTGGTCTAGGCTTGGCAATTGCCAAATGGATCATTGATGAACACGACGGATCGATCGAAGTGTTTACGAAGAAAGGAAAAGGGACTTCTTTTCTGCTGTGGCTGCCTCAGATGGACAAGCGTGATTTGGCTCAGCATGAGCAGTTGAAGCTGGATTGATCAGGCGGCGCTTAATGGGCAGTTTGAATTGGCCTGCGGCTTGAAAGTCCGTGCTTGTAAAGACAGCGCGTTTGGGTGCCGTTTGCAGCTTGAATAGACATGCGGCGCATGGATTGAGCCGGTGCTGACGGAGCTCTGGTGTTCTGCAGCAGGCCGTTTCTCGCCGCGCTGGGAGCAAGCGGCAAAAGAGCGCGCCGGAACAACGGTTTCATACCCTGTGCATTTAAGCTATAATGAATAGAAGGCCTTGGTTTATTACCTACGATGAAAGCAGGTGCATTATGGAAGTTATTAAGATATCACCCAGAGGGTATTGTTACGGTGTCGTAGATGCGATGGCGCTCGCCATGCAAGCAGCGAAAAACATCGATTTGCCTCGTCCAATCTATATTTTGGGCATGATTGTTCATAATCATCATGTGACGGAAGCTTTCAAGCAAGAAGACGTAATTACGTTGGATGGTCCGAACCGCTTGGAAATACTCGATCAAGTCGAACGAGGAACGGTTATTTTTACCGCTCACGGCGTCTCTCCCGAAGTGCGCAAGAAAGCACGTGAAAAAGGCCTCACTGTCGTGGATGCTACTTGCCCGGACGTGACTCGAACGCATGAGCTGATAAAGGAAAAAGTCGCTGACGGATATGAAGTGATTTATATCGGCAAGAAAGGACATCCTGAGCCGGAAGGCGCGATCGGCAATGCGCCGGACCGCGTGCATTTGGTTGAAACCGAGGAAGATATTTCATCGCTGAATTTGCCTTCAGATCAGAAGGTCATCATTACGAATCAAACGACGATGAGCCAGTGGGATATTAAACATTTGATCAATCTGCTTTTGCAGAAATATCCGCAAGCTGAAGTCCACAACGAAATATGCTTGGCTACGCAATTGCGGCAAGAGGCAGTGGCAGAACAATCGAAAGCGGCTGATTTGGTCATCGTTGTCGGGGATCCGCGCAGCAACAATTCAAATCGATTGGCGCAAGTATCGGAAGAGATCGCGGGCGTGAAAGCATACCGCATTGCCGACATTACGGAGCTGAAGGTCGAATGGCTGCTTCCTTTGCGCAAAGTGGCGGTGACTTCAGGCGCATCTACGCCGACGCTTCTTACTAAAGAAGTAATTCAATATTTGGAGCAATTTGATCCTGAAGATCGTTCTACTTGGCCGATTAAACGGACAGTCAGCCTTGATAAGCTGCTGCCCAGAGCTAGGGCTAAAGCTTAATTTCATGCAGGAAGAAAAGCTGCTTGCACGCCTTCCATAAATTATTGCAGCACTTGATTAAAAATGATCTTGACTATTGATGCAAAATCAGATATAGTTACTTTATCACTTAAAAGCGTATAAGCGTTGAAGCGTATAAGCGTTGAAGCGGCGAAACGCATGGAGATGCGGCAGAGCGCATGCTCGAATTCGTTTGCTTATTATGATTATAATCGGGAGTGTATGAAATGATTGCCATTACTTCAAATCAAATTAGTGAAGAAAGAATTCAAGAGATCGTCAGCCATATTGAGAAGCACGGAGTGCAGGCGCATGTTTCCCGCGGCACGGATCGAACGGTGATCGGCATTATCGGCAAGGCGGATCCGAAGCTGCACGAACAGCTTCGCCAAATGAAAGACATTGAAGAAGTGATCAAAATATCAAAATCATACAAGCTGGCGAGCCGGGAATTCCATCCGGACGACACGATTATCCGGATCAAAGACGTGGAAATCGGCGGCGATCAGCTCGTCATCATGGGCGGGCCTTGCGCGGTGGAAACGCCGGAACAAATTGATGAAATCGCTCGGTTAGTGAAAGCGGCGGGCGGTCAAATCCTTCGCGGCGGCGCTTTTAAGCCAAGAACGGGTCCATACAGCTTCCAAGGAATCGGCGAAGAAGGGCTGAAAATGATGAAGGAAGCCGGCGAGAAACACGGCTTGCTTACGATTACGGAAATCATGACGCCGCATTATGTCGAGCTGGTTGCGGAGTATGCGGATATTTTGCAGGTAGGCACGCGCAACATGCAAAACTTTGATTTGCTGCGCGCATTAGGCGAAATTGACAAGCCGGTATTGTTAAAGCGCGGCTTCAGCGCAACATATGATGAACTGCTGAATGCGGCGGAATATATTTTGGCAGGCGGCAATCCGAACGTGATGCTGTGCGAGAGAGGCATCCGCACATTTGAAACGTACACGCGCAACACGCTGGACTTGACAGCCGTGCCTGTATTGCAGCAGCTCAGCCATCTGCCGGTCATCGTGGACCCAAGCCACGGAACGGGACGGAGAGAGCTCGTTGAAACGATGTCCAAAGCTTCTGTTGCGGCAGGCGCAGACGGACTCATTATCGAAATGCATACGGATCCGGACAATTCCATGACAGGAGACGGCGTGCAGTCTTTGTTCCCGGATCAATTTGCGAATTTGCTGAAAGATTTGGAAAAGCTGGCGCCATTGGTAGGCAAGCGGTTTGATACGAAAAAAGAACCGATCACGCAATGGTAAGAACGGCTTGAATTTTTAGCAGCGTATGATGTTTGAATGTTTTGAACTATAAATTCCATATGAGGCATGTCCGAGGACGCGATCTTCAGACATGCCTTTTTGCTGTTCCGGAAGTCGCTGGAAATCGTCTGTCCATTGCTTGAACCGAAAAGTCATAATTGTTATGATAAGTCTATCTCGCTGAAATGCAGCGAATTCGATGATGCAAACCATGAATGAAATAACTATGAGATGACAATTTTACATCATGCAGAAAGGTGATCGGCAGTGGGCAAAAGAGCTTACAATTTTAATGCAGGGCCTGCAGCGCTTCCTCTGGAAGTGTTGCGGAAAGCGGAACAAGAATTGGTTGACTATAAAGGAATCGGCATGTCTATTATGGAAGTGTCTCATCGCAGCGCAGTTTATGAGGAAATCCATGAACAAGCTTTGCAGCGCGTCAGACAATTGCTGCAAGTGCCTTCAG
Organism: uncultured Paenibacillaceae bacterium; assembly: GCA_937983035.1. Lineage (GTDB taxonomy): Bacteria > Bacillota > Bacilli > Paenibacillales > CALAME01 > CALKAN01. Next base: position 8,897 of record CALKAN010000217.1, read on the forward strand.
GCTATCAAATTTTGTTTATGCAAGGCGGCGCAAGCACGCAATTTGCTCTAATCCCGCTGAACTTGCTGAAGGGGGACAAGCTGGGCAGCTATGTGATCACCGGCAGCTGGGCTAAGAAAGCGGCCAAGGAAGCTGAAATTGCCGGACGCTTGCACATTGCAGCCCAACCGGAAGCTTATGTCAAAATTCCTGATTTCAGCAGTTTGGAACTGGACGAAAAGTCCGCTTATTTGCACGTCACATCGAACGAAACGATTGAGGGAATCCAGTACCAGCAGTTCCCGGACAGCGGCAGCATTCCGCTGATTGCTGATATGTCCAGTGATATTATGAGCCGTCCGATCGATGTTTCTCAATTTGGGATGATTTATGCCGGCGCGCAGAAAAATTTAGGCCCTTCAGGGGTGACGCTCGTCATCGTGCGAGAAGATTTAATCGCGGAAATCCCGGATCATGTGCCGACGATGATGCGCTACGATACGCACGCTTCGAACAATTCTTTATACAACACGCCGCCGGTTTATTCGATCTACATGATGAATTTGGTGATGGGCTGGATTGAGGAGCAAGGCGGATTGTCAGCCGTTGAGCAGATGAATAAAGAAAAGACAGATCTCATCTATGATTGCATTGACCAAAGCGAAGGATTCTATGCCGGCACAGCGGAACCGTCCAGCCGTTCCAGAATGAACATCACTTTTCGGCTGGCAACCGAAGAGCTGGAACAAGCATTTATTAAAGAGGCGGCTGCACAAGGATTTGTCGGCTTGAAAGGACACCGCAGCGTAGGCGGATTTCGCGCATCGACTTACAATGCCGTCCCTTACGAGCATTGCAAGGCGCTTCGAGACTTTATGCAAGATTTTTATCAGCGCCATGCATGAGGCCCTGAGGACTCTTCATTGCAGTGAGGTGAACTTTGTTGGCGTTTCACATCGTGTTAGTCGAGCCTGAAATTCCGGCTAATACAGGCAATATTGCAAGAACATGCGCGGCGACGGGAACTTATTTGCATCTCGTTCGCCCGCTTGGTTTTTCTACGGATGATAAATATTTGAAGCGGGCGGGCATGGATTATTGGCAGCACGTGAAAGTGGAATATCATGATTCGCTGGAAGAAGTGATGAACAAGTATGCCGGTCACCGGTTTTTTTTCGTGGAGACGCGGGTGAAACATCTGTATGCGGATATGTCTTACCGAGACGGCGATTTTTTTGTGTTTGGAAAGGAATCCGCCGGCTTGCCTGCGCATATTTTAGAAGAAAGACCGGATCAGTGCATACGCATCCCCATGGTTGAAGGGACTCGTTCTTTAAATTTGTCCAACACGGCAGCGATCGTTTTGTATGAGGCGCTGCGGCAGACGGGATTCCATCATTTGAATGGCTGACATCATTTAGCTGCGCAAGATTTGAATAGAAATGTGAACAGAGATAAAACATGCAACTTCAAGATTAGGACGAAAGAAGGATTTTGACGATTTATGGCGAATTTGTTATATAAATATATATAGAAGGGGAGAGGTGAAAAGTTGAAATGATGAGGCCTATCGGCGTAGTGAGAAAGGTGGATCAGCTTGGAAGGATCGTATTGCCGAAATCACTGCGCAAACGATATAACATGAATGAAGGGGATCCCGTAGAGATTTTAGTGGAAGGCGATCACATTATTTTAGGAAAGTACAGGCCGAGATGCATATTTTGCGCTTCGACGGAACAAGTATCGGAATATAAAGACAAGCCGATCTGTCATGCTTGCATTACGGAAATGGCGGAAAGCCAGGCTGCTGCTGAAGGAGTTTAAGCACGGCCGAATGGATGTACATAACGGATGGGTCACTGTTCTTGGATGGGCTTCCAAGAACAGTTTTTTTTATTTCTTGTCCAATGAAATGAAAAACTTGATATTGCAAGTGATCGCGGTTCCGATTATGCTAAACTTGTATGCTGCATGAGAAAGACTAGATTGACATGAGAGAAAATAGATTGATTTGAAAAAGATTGTGCAAAGGAGTGGCGGACATGCGATTTAGTCAAGTCCATCTTGACTTCCATACTTCGGAAGCGATTTCATCGATTGGCGAAGCTTTTGACAAAGCTCAATTTCAACAAATGCTCAAGTTGGGGAAAGTAGATTCGATCACCGTTTTTGCCAAATGTCATCACGGCTGGGCCTATCATCCGACGGAAGCGAATGAAATGCACCCCGGGCTGAAATTCGATCTGTTAGGAGCGATGATTGAGGCTGCTCATGAGATCGGCGTCAAAACTCCGGTTTATATTTCAGCAGGATTGGACGAAAAGCTGGCAAGGCGAAGACCGGAATGGCTCATTCGCGATGAGCGTGAACGGACGAATTGGGCGCCGGATTTCATGACGCCGGGCTATCATCAATTTTGCATGAATACGCCTTATTTGGATTTGCTGATCCGGCAAATTGAAGAAGTTGTCGCCAATTATGATGCTGACGGCATATTTTTAGACATTGTCGGCGTTCGCAAATGTTATTGCCAATATTGCATCGCATCGATTCGGGCAATGGGCAAAGATCCGCGGGATTTGGATGCAATGAGGCAGCTGTGGGAGAATACATACCGGAAATACGGGCAAAGGGTGAAAGATGCCATCCATGCACTGAAGCCGGGCATGCCGATTTTCCATAACAGCGGGCATATTCGCAAAGGCCGGAGAGATTTGGCGGCATTTAATACTCACCTTGAATTGGAATCGCTTCCAACAGGCGGCTGGGGTTACGACCATTTTCCGCTGTCCGCGCGATATGCGCAAACATTGGGCATGGATTTTCTCGGCATGACGGGAAAGTTTCATACGAGCTGGGGAGAATTCGGCGGCTATAAGCATCCGAACGCGCTGAGATATGAAACATCGCTGAGCTTGGCAAATGGCGGCGGGTGCTCGATCGGCGATCAACTGGACCCGAGCGGAAAGATGGATGAAGCGACGTATGCTTTAATCGGAACGGCTTACGAAGAAGTCGAGGCGAAGGAGCCGTGGTGCAAAGATGTGGACAATGTGGCAGATGTTGCGCTGTTGTCATTGGAATCATTGGACGTTTATTACAACAGCGGAGGAGAAAGTCGAACGAATTCGTCAGATAACGGCGCTGTGCGCATGCTGCTCGAAGGAAAGATCTTGTTTGACGTGATCGATTGGGAGCATGACTTTCACCGATACAAAGTGTTGATTTTGCCCGATCATGCAGCTGTTGACGATCATTTGCAAGCGAAGCTGCGCGCTTTTGTGCAGCAAGGAGGCAAAATATTGGCCAGCGGACGTTCCGGCATGGATCCGCAATATCAGCGGTTTGCGATTGATTTGGGCGTGAAGTGGCTGGGAGCAGCTCCGTATCGGCCTAGTTATTTCCGGCCTGGATTTCCGCTTCAAAGCTTTAACAACGCGGCTTTCGTCTGTTATGCGGAAGGGCAGTTGGTCGAATTGGACGGCGGAGCGGAGTTGGGACGGCGCGAAAATCCTTATTTTAATCGGGATTTATTTACATTTTGTTCGCACAGGCATACCCCGAACAGCGGTCAATACGGCGGGCCGGCGATGGTCGAAAGTTCGAGCGGCATTTACATTGCCTGGAACATTTTTGAGGAATATGCTGAGCACGGCAGCCTGTTTTTGAAAGAAACCGTGCTTTACGCGCTGAAACAATTAATGAGTGGAAACAAAACGTTGGAGACGGATTTGCCGGCGCAAGGCATCGTAACATTGCAGCATCAAAAAAGCGAGCGGCGCTATGTGCAGCATTCTTTATATGCATCGCCTGTTCGCCGCGGCAAGGAGATCGAAATTATCGAAGACGTGCGGCCTGGTTATGAAGTGAACGTCATCGTGCGAGTGCCGGAGACTGTCAGCCGTGTTTATTTGGCGCCGCAAATGAAGGAACTGCCGTTTCAAGTTTCTGGTTCAGCGGTTTCCTATACGGTGCCCAAACTCGACTGTCATCAAATAGTTGTGTTGGAATACGAACAATAATTAAGATCAGAGCAGCTAAAGCTGGGATAAAAACAATAAAAAACTGTTCCTTGCAGCAAACCGTTTGCTTCGAGGAACAGTTTTATTTGCTTCATTAAACGCCTTTTGTCTTGTCGTCTTTGAACGCAGCCGTCAGGTTGGCTGTCATGATCAACAAGAATGAAATAAAGCAAAGCCAAAAAGTAATGGAAAAAGACATCGTTTTCCCTCCCGCACGCATGGTGTCATTTCCTCTATTATAACCAATTCACATGGAAATGAAAACGAAAAAGATTGTGAACATTACTTGAAGAACAGAAAATGCGTAGCTAAAGGGCGCAGCCTGCCGTCTGAAGGCTTGTTCAGCACTTTTCCGTTGACGACTAAAGAGGTGGAGCCGCCGCCGTCAAGATTGTATGCATCGACCACGCCCAACTCTTTTAATTTGTGCTGCAGCTCTTCCAAGGTAGCTCCATAACTGCCATTGCCGTCATTGCCGTTGATGACGAGAAACAGCAAATGGTCATGCTTGTAGTTCGCAATGACGGTGCGTGCAGCTCGCCGCGGGGAAGTTTGCCATTTCTTCGGAATCGGCTGACTGACGCCGTTTTTTAACAATATGGGCACAAAAGATGCGCCGAATTTTGGCTTTAACCGGTCTAAATCTTCTTTATTTGTAAATTTTCCCCCAATTAATTTGCCCTCATCATTGATGCCGACAAAAAACAAATCTGAGAAGCTGGGCTCAAAGCCGAATAAGTATTCACCGTCCATGACTGTTGTACTGAGCGGGTACCGTTTGCCTGTGCGGGCATCATCTGCGAATCCGCCGGCATTGACGGCGGCTGCAGCTCCGTATCGCTGCGCAGCGCTCAATGTTGTTTCAGCTTCCCCGAGCTTGTCCTTTCCGAGCACCATCTTCATCGCATCCGGCGATCTTAAATTGACTTTCATCGCAAATCCTTCATAGTATCTTTCTTTCACGGGATAAACGTCAATTTCCAGCTTGTCTGAACGAATGCGCTCAATCGGCGTGCCGAGCTTGGCAATGACTCGGCGGTCATATAAAATCAGCGGGCGCAGTTTCATGGCAGCGGCTTCCTGCACCATGCTGCCTGCTTTCACTGCGCTTTCATTATAAATATGATATATTTGGGCGATGGCCGCTTGCGTGTAAACAACATTGGAAGCTGCTTCCCTCAGCTGCTGCGCGATCTGTTCAGCATGCTCATGCATGTCATGCTCGATTTCCGGCAGCGAGACTTCCGATTGCAAATGCAATTGCCAATTGATGAAAAACGTTAAGGCAAACAAAGCGCCGGCAAAAGGTGCGAGTGCTAAAATCACGAAACGGTTGGCTGACTTAAATGCATTCATTTGAGAAGCTCCATATTTTGTTTTAATTGATTTAATTGTTCTTCCAGTCGATTCAGCTGCGTATACAGCTGGTTGCTGCTGTCAAAATCTTTGTCGGCGCTGTCTTTGGCAAAGATGAGCAGTTCATTTAAACTGGTCACTTCTGCTTCGATTTTGGAAAAGCTGCTCGCAATATCTTCTTTTAAGATGGAAATTTGCTTCTCGTAATCTTCTTTCAACGCTTCCAGTTGCTGCTCATTCCTGGCATTCACTTCCGCAATTAAATCAGCTTTCACTTGCTCAATATAAATATAGGAACTGTACATTCCGCCTCCGACTAATCCTGCCCAGACGATGAAAAATAGTGCCCAGAGCGCAAATCTTTTCGCTCTAGAAGGTTTTGCTCGTTGTTTTCTGCTTTGCGCAGGGGACATCTCTGTAGGCGCGTGCATGTTGTTTCACCCCTGTCATATGGTTTCCATTCAAAATTTTTAACTACAAGTCTAGTATATCTTATATCAAAAAGATAACAAACCGGTATTTTTTCAGTTTTTTCAAATAAGCCTATTTTTGTTCCTCATTTTAGGCAGCCGCATAAATTATTTAAGAACTCATGGTGTTTTCGTTGCATAAAATTCTGCTCTTGATCGTGCCATGCATGATGTAAATCAAGCAGAAAACTTGGAGTGATTATAACGATGACGTTTGGTCCGGAAATTGTCATGCTGGGGCTGTTCACAGGCTTTCTCGTCGGTTTGACAGGCGTTGGCGGAGCAGCGCTGCTCACGCCTGTCATGATCTTATTCGGCATGAATCCTTCGATCGCTGTTGGAACCGATCTGTTTTATAATTCAATCACAAAATTTTTTGGCGCGATCCAGCACGTTCGCCAAAAAACGGTCAATTTCAAGCTCGTGCGGCAGTTTGCTTGCGGCAGCATTCCTGGAGCGATTGCTGCGGCTGTTCTGCTCAAGCTGCACGGCAGCTTTTCAGCCGGACAGGAAACATGGATGAAACTGATATTGGCGGTCATGCTCATCATCGTCGCATGCCTCATTTTGTTTCGTCAATGGCTGGAACCGTACTTAAAGGAAAATCGCTGGCAAGCGAAAGCGATGCATGAAAAAAGGAATGTCATGATTGCTGTCGGATTTGTGCTGGGCGTTGCGGTTGGAATGACATCGATCGGTTCGGGCTCATTGTTCGCTTTAGCGCTTCTATATTTCTTTCGGATGAAAGGTTCTGAAATTGTCGGTACAGACATTGCTCATGCTTTTTTGCTGGTCACGGCAGCCGGTTTGATGCATGCAGGCATGGGACATGTAAACTATGCGCTCGCTTTTCAATTGTTGGCAGGCTCTGTTCCCGGGGTCATGATCGGCAGCACATTATCTGCGAAAGTTCCAACGAAACCGCTTCGCGCAGTGATGGCGATGCTGATCTTAATCAGCGGCGTCATGATGATATGAATGGCTCCGCCGCCATCGGGGCAAAGTAACCGTAGGCTGAAACAGAAAGCGAGGTGTAAACATCGTTGATTTATGACAGCATCATCATTGGCGGAGGAATTGCAGGGCTGCAAGCGGCGATTCAGCTCGGCCGCTATGAGCATCGCGTGCTCGTGATTGACAAAGGATACGGCCGTTCCACTTTATGTCGCAGTTATCATAATTTATTAGGCTGGCCGAACGGCATTTCCGGTCTTGAGCTTCGACGCTTGGGAAGAATGCATGCTGAAATGTTGGGCATTCAATTTGCGGAAGCGGAAGTGACCGAAGCGATGAAGGAAAATGGCATCTTCTATTTAAAGTCGCAGGACGGTCAAGAATGGCAGGCTAAAACGATCTTGTTCGCTACCGGGTTAATCGATCGATTCCCGGATCTTCCCGGCATCGTGCCTTGTTTAGGCTTGTCCATCTATGTATGCCCGGACTGCGACGGCTATGAAGTAAAAGAACGGAAAACGGTTATTATTGGCTCCGGTGATGCTGGCGCCGGAATGGCGGCTGCCATTTCGTATTGGACAGACGATATTACGTTTATTAATCATGAAGCAGCGCCCATCAGTGAGCGGTTAATGAAAAAAATGGATGAATACGGCGTGAAAATATTGAACAAGCCGGTGCAAATGGTCGAGCAGCAGGACGGCATCATGCAAGCCGTGAAGTTAGCCGATGGCACGGTGCTTCCGTTTGAAAAAGGATTTATCGCTTTTGGAAACAATGAAGTCAAGTCGCATGTGGCCTCGCAGCTCGGAGTGGAACGGCTTGAAAACGGTCATATCGTGATCGATCCGCGCACGAGAATGACGAATATTACCAATGTGTGGGCTGCAGGAGACGTCGCCCTCTATTCTGAACAGGTCGCCATCGCGATGGGAGAAGGAATGCAAGCGGCGATTTGGATGCACAAAGCGCTGCGAAAAATGGCCAAATTGCAAAAGGAACCGGCATTTGTTTGAGAACGGCAGCGAATAAAAGCCGCTTGAACGTGAAATGATAATGCTTGGATTTGAAAAAGGCTGTCAGCTTCATGAAGCCGGCAGAAAGGAGGGACAACCTCTCATGGCAAAAAAAAATCGTCAACAACGCAATCAACAACAGCAGCAATTTGAAAATGAGTTCGCCCAAGAGTTGAACTTAGATCAAGAGCAGCAAGGTCAACAAGAGCAGGCGCAGCAAGCGATGCGCAATGCGATCAACCGTCGCGATGAAAACTGCTGATGAATATCCCAACCCTGTTTCAGCTATCGTAACGCATTATCGCCCAGCCTTGCTTCCGGCAAGGCTGGTTATTATTTTTCCAATGGTTCAAATCTTTCCTTCACAATGTCTTGGTAGATCGTTAAAGCTTCTTTGCCTGCATCAGTCAGCGCATATTTTCCTCTTTCAATTCTTTCAAACCAGCCGTACACATTTCGCTGCAGCATGCGATCCGCTTGATCGAAACCGCTCAACTGTTTTAATTGTTTCGGTGTGACGATGCCGTGTTTTTCGGTCAAATAAGCACAAAAAAGCGACTGTTCCCGGTATGCGGTCACGATCTTTCGTCTCGTGCTTCCTCCGATGTTATAATCGCCGCTGCGGCCATGAAATTCTTTCATTAAGCTTGCGCTGCGCCGGCGCTGAAGGGAGCGGGACCGCGCTGCGGATGGAAGAGTTTCCGGCGGACCGCCTGGATCGCAGCAAACTTCTACGCGCGGTTTTAAAGTTTTGAAAAACTGCACTGTAATCAGGCCGAGACCGAGCCGCTGACAAAGTTCAATCGTTTGTTTCCATTCTTTGCGCGGCTTTTTTCGTTTTTCAACGGCGATGTATACATTCGGCGAAATTCGTTGACGCTGCATGCCTTGCAGCAGCAGCGCCACGGACATCGATTTTTTTAATTCAATAATCACAGGCTCTTCCAAGTCGCCGCGGCTGGCGACGAGATCGCAATTCAGCACTTCGCTCTTTACTTCGTATCCCATAGATTCAAACAGTTGTTTTACAGGCTGGCTTAGTTCAGTTTCATGTCTGACGGCCACGAATTTCTCCCCCAACATTGTAATCATCTATGAACTATTCTAACATAAGCGGTAATCATATTTTTTAGATCGAAACGCATATCATGAAAGAGGGAAGACAATGAAGAAACAGAACGGGTATCGTCTGGCCGATTGGCTGAACCGATCTTTTGCCTGCGATTGCGGGAGGACGCATGCCGTTAATTTGATGGAAGCCGTGATCGATCAGCAAGCTTATTCGCATCTCGCAGCGCATTGCCAAAAAGCCGGCTTTCATAAAGTATGCATCGTATGCGATGACAACACTTGGCGCGTTGCCGGACAATCGGTGAAGGCCGCTCTTGATCAGACAGAAGTTCAAAGCACAGCAGTGTTTGCTGCTCACAATGAGCAAGGGGAGGTCGCTGCTGATGAACGGACGCTGATCGACGTCATCGTGCAGATTCCGCCTGATGCGGACGCTGTCATTGCCGCGGGTTCGGGCACGATTCATGACATTGTCAGATTTGTTTCTTATAAAATGGGCATGCGCTGCTTATCTGTGCCATCGGCTCCCTCAGTGGATGGGTTCATCTCTGCCGGGGCGCCGATCATTTTGCGCGGTTTTAAGCAGACGATCCCTTGTCACAGTCCTGAGGCCATATTTGTCCATCCAGATGTGCTGTCCAAGGCGCCTTCTGCCATGATTGCCGCAGGATTTGGCGATTTGCTTGGAAAATTCCCTTCACTTGCGGATTGGAAGCTGGGTCGCTTGCTGCAAGGCGAATACTTCTGCGAGCAGGCTGAGGCAATGACAAGACGGGCTGTTCAAGCTTGTGTTTCTCATCGTGATAATATCAAAAGCCGTTCCCCTGAGGGGATGACGCTGCTCATGGAAGCGCTGATTTTTTCCGGCATTTCCATGTTGATGGCTGGAAGCAGCCGGCCGGCTTCAGGCGGTGAACATCATCTGTCTCATTTTTGGGAAATGAAAGGGTTGACGGCCGGACGCAAAGCGGTGCTGCATGGAGCGAAAGTGGGCGTTGCCTGTTTGAAAACGGCGGAGCTGTACCAGAAAATCGCTCAAATGGATGCAGATGAAGCAAGAAGGAGACTGCAAAATTTTCAACCTGCTTCACCAGAAGAAGAACGCATGCAGATTCAATCGGTGTTCGGCCCCATCGCTCCGCAGCTGATTCGCGAAAACGATCTCGACGAGCATGGGGTCGGCGAGGAAGACGCGAAGCTGGCAAAAGTGATCATTCAGAAATGGGATCAAATTCGGACTATTGCACAAGAAATTCCTGCTCCGCAGGAAATGACGCGCTGGTTGAAAGAAATGGAAGGCCCGGTGACAACAGAAGAGCTGTCCATTCCGCATGAATGGGTTGCAGAGGGGCTGAACAACGCGCATTTTATTCGGAAGAGATTTTCCATTTTGCGATTGAGCCGCTTATTGTCTTTGGATTGAGTGCTGAGTTTAATCTTTTGTCGCAGACGTCGCTTTAAGATGTTGTTTTCTGCTGAAAAAGCTTCGAATTTCAAGATCGATGGCGCTGGGGCGGTTTGTAACTTTTGAAATTCTCGTCAACTTCATCCTCTGTCCTGCATAGGTATTATTACGCTTCTTTTTTACTGTCAGATGAGAGGAGGTTAACGATGGACATCATTCAAAGGATAAGTGATCATCGAGCAGAAGAAGAGAAGTTAGCATGGACAGGAACTTTTGCTGATTATCTTGACATCGTCAAGAAAAATCCGAAAGTGGCAAGAACCGCTCACGCACGTGTTTATGATATGATCGCCTGGCACGGAATTGAAGAGGAAGACGGCCAGAAGAAATACAAATTTTTTGAAAATGAAATATTTGGATTGGATCGAACGCTGGAAAGGTTAGTGGAGGAATATTTTCATTCTGCTGCCCGCAGGCTCGATGTTCGCAAGCGCGTACTGATGTTGATGGGGCCGGTTAGCGGAGGAAAGTCAACTATAGTCACGCTGTTGAAAAGAGGACTGGAACGATACTCAAAAACGGATGATGGAGCGCTTTATGCCATCAGCGGCTGCCCGATGCACGAGGAACCGCTTCATCTGATTCCCCATGACATTCGTCCGGATGTTGAAAAGGAGTTAGGGGTGCGAATTGAGGGGAATTTATGTCCATCCTGCCAATTAAGATTAAAAACAGAATATAACAATCAAATTGAACGGGTGAAAGTGGAACGAGTCTTTATCTCAGAAGATAACCGGGTAGGCATCGGCACATTCAGTCCATCTGATCCGAAGTCTCAAGACATTGCCGATTTGACCGGGAGCATTGATTTTTCAACGATTACGGAATACGGTTCGGAATCTGACCCGCGCGCATATCGGTTTGACGGGGAATTAAACAAAGCAAACCGCGGACTGATGGAATTTCAGGAAATGTTGAAATGCGATGAGAAATTTTTATGGAATTTGTTGTCGCTGACGCAAGAGGGCAATTTCAAGGCAGGAAGGTTTGCTTTAATTTCTGCTGACGAGGTCATTATCGCGCATACGAACGAAGCGGAATATAAAGCGTTTATATCGAATAAGAAAAATGAAGCGTTGCAGTCGCGCATGATCATCATGAAAGTGCCTTACAATTTAAAAGTATCGGAAGAAGAGAAAATATACGCCAAACTCATCGGCGAAAGCGATATGAATCATATCCATATTGCGCCGCATACGTTCAAAGCTGCTGCGATTTTTTCTATTCTTACCCGTTTGCTGGAGTCCAAGAAACAAGGAATGGATATAATTAAAAAAATGAGAATGTATGACGGGGAGGAAGTAGAAGGGTTCAAAGACGCCGATTTGAAAGAAATGCAGAATGAGTTTGAAGAAGAAGGGATGACCGGCATCGATCCCCGTTATGTCGTCAATCGAATTTCCAGCGCTTTCATCCGGCAAAACGTGTCGTGCATTAACGCATTGGATGTGCTGCGTTCGCTGAAAGACGGCTTGGATCAACATTCGACCATCAGCAAAGAAGTCAAAGAGCATTATTTGAATTGCATTTCGATGGCGAGAAAAGAATATGACGAATTAGCGAAAAAAGAAGTGCAGAAAGCGTTCGTTTATTCCTTTGAAGAATCAGCCAGGACGTTGTTTGAGAACTATTTGGATAACATCGAAGCGTACATTAATGACAATAAAATCAGAGATCCGATCACCGATGAGGAGCTCGATCCGGATGAACGATTAATGCGATCCATAGAAGAGCAGATCGGCATCTCGGAAAACGCGAAAAAAGCGTTCCGAGAGGAGATTTTAATTCGCATGTCGGCGTATTCGCGCAAAGGCAGGCGATTCCAGTACAGTTCGCATGAACGGCTCAGGGAAGCGATCGAGAAGAAGCTGTTTGCAGACTTGAAAGATATAGTGAAGATTACGACTTCGACGAAGACGCCGGATGAAACGCAATTGAAAAAGATCAATGAAGTCATGGAACGGTTGATTGATGAGCACGGCTAT